>JAJAZI010000384.1 GCA_026785785.1 Microbacteriaceae bacterium | reverse complement strand
GGCTTCGGCGGACCGCACGCTGGTTACATGGCCGTGCGCGCCGGCCTCGAGCGCCAGCTCCCGGGCCGCCTCGTCGGCGTCTCGAAGGATGCCGCGGGGCCCCCCGCGTATCGCCTCTCGCTCCAGGTGCGCGAGCAGCACATCCGCCGGGACAAGGCCACCTCGAACATCTGCACCGCGCAGGTGCTGCTCGCCGTCATGGCGTCGATGTACGCCGTCTACCACGGGCCGGACGGGCTGCGGCGCATCGCCCAGCAGGTTGCGTCGCGCGCCGGGGCCCTCGCGGGCGTCCTGACCGGACTCGGCGCCGAGGTCTCCACCGACCACTTCGACACCCTCACCGTGACCGTGCCCGGCCGCGCCGCCGACATCGTGGCCGCGGCGTACGACCTCGGGGTGCTGCTCTGGAAGGTCGACGAGAACACCGTGCGCCTCGCGGTCGACGAGACCACCGAGATCGCCGACATCCGCGCGGTCGCGCAGGCGTTCGGCGGGGAAGCGGATGCCGACTACGGCGACATCGTTCGGTCCGGTGTATCCGCACTGCCCGGCGGACTCTCCCGCGAGTCGCAGTACCTGACGCATCCGGTCTTCAACACGCACCGCTCCGAGACGAGCATGATGCGCTACCTGAAGACCCTCGCCGACTACGACTACGCGCTTGACCGGGGCATGATCCCGCTCGGCTCGTGCACGATGAAGCTCAACGCCGCGACCGAGATGGAGCCGGTCACCTGGCCCGAGTTCGGCGGACTGCACCCGTTCGCCCCCGCGACCGACGTGCAGGGCTACCTGACCCTCATCGAGCAGCTGCAGAACTGGCTCGCCGATGTCACCGGCTACGACACCGTGTCGCTGCAGCCGAACGCGGGCAGCCAGGGTGAGCTCGCGGGTCTGCTCGCGATCCGCGGCTACCACGACTCGCGCGGCGACAGCCAGCGCCGCATCTGCCTGATCCCCTCGAGTGCACACGGCACGAATGCCGCGAGCGCGGTGCTCGCCGGCATGCGGGTCATCGTGATCGCCTGCGACGAGCTCGGCAACGTCGACCTCGACGACCTGCGCGCGAAGATCGCAGAGCACACCGACGAGATCGCCGCGCTCATGATCACCTACCCCTCCACGCACGGCGTCTACGAGCACGAGGTCGGCAACATCTGCAAGACCGTGCACGACGCCGGGGGACAGGTCTACGTCGACGGCGCCAACCTCAACGCGGTGCTCGGGTTCGCCCGGTTCGGCGACTTCGGCGGCGACGTCTCGCACCTCAACCTGCACAAGACCTTCTGTATCCCGCACGGCGGTGGAGGGCCGGGTGTCGGTCCCGTCGCGGCCAAGGCGCATCTGGCGCCGTTCCTGCCCGGGCATCCGATGGCACAGCAGGACTTCCACACGGGAGCGCCCGTGTCGGCGGCGCCGTACGGTTCTCCCAGCATCCTGCCGATCAGCTGGGCCTACGTGCGCATGATGGGAGCCGACGGGCTCAAGGACGCGACCGCCGCCGCGGTGCTCGCGGCCAACTACGTGGCCGTGCGGCTGCGCGACCACTACCCGCTGCTCTACTCGGGCGAGAACGGGCTCATTGCGCACGAGTGCATCCTCGACCTGCGGCCGCTCACGGCGTCGACCGGGGTTACCGTCGACGACGTGGCCAAGCGCCTCATCGACTTCGGGTTCCACGCGCCGACGATGTCGTTCCCGGTCGCGGGCACGCTCATGGTCGAGCCGACCGAGAGCGAGGACCTCGCCGAGATCGACCGGTTCATCGAGGCGATGATCGCGATTCGCGTCGAGGCGGATGCCGTCGCGGCCGGCGACTTCCCGGCCGACGACAACCCGCTGCGCGGAGCGCCGCACACCGCGCAGTCGGTCATCGACGGCGAGTGGGCCCATCCGTACTCGCGCGAGCAGGCGGTGTACCCGGTGCGCAGTCTCATCCGAGGCAAGTACTGGCCGCCCGTGCGCCGCATCGACAATACGTACGGCGATCGCAACCTGGTCTGCTCCTGCCCGTCGCCGGAGGCCTTCGAGGACTGAGCCCGCCCGGTTCCGCCTTTCATCATTCAGGAGTTGGGGGCGGATGCTGGTCGGTGGTGGGCAGGTTGAGCGCCGGTCGGCCTTTCATCATTCAGGACTCCGGCGGGCGGAAGTCCTGTCGGGGACAGGTTGAGGGCCGGTTGACCTTTCATCATTCAGGAGTGGAAGACGGATGCTGGCCGGCCTGCGCTGATTCGCGCCGGGAAGGAGCTCCAAATGGTGAAAGCGTGCTTCACCGAGGGCTGCACGCAATGATCGGTTGTTGCCGCTTGCCAGCCTCCTGAATGATGAAAGTCGCCGGGCCGGCCAGTCTCCTGAATGATGAAAGTCGCCGGGCCGGCCAGTCTCCTGAATGATGAAAGTCGCCGGGCCGGCCAGCCTCCTGAATGATTAAAGGAGCCGGGTTGGCCAGCCTCCTGAATAATGAAAGGAGCGGGCTAGGAGAACAGCGCGGGGAAGGTGACCGCCGCCCACGGATAGCCGATGAAGACGGCGGCGTCGATCAGGAAGTGCGCCACCACGAGGGGTAGCAGCCGCCCGCCCTTCGCGTACAGCCAGCCGAACAACAGCCCCATCGCGAAGTTGCCGATGAACGCCGTCGGCCCCTGGTAGAGGTGGTACGTGCCCCGGAACAGCGCCGTCGTCACGATGATCGTCCACGTTCCCCAGCCGAGCAGGCGCAGCCGTG
>JAJAZI010000383.1 GCA_026785785.1 Microbacteriaceae bacterium | reverse complement strand
GGTCGTAGACGGTCAACGCGAAGCTCTTCGTGTCTTCCGGCGCACCGCTCCAGCGGAGGGCCGGTGAGCGGTCCTGCCCGCCGGCTCCGGCGATACCCGAGCGCGCCCAGCCCGGCAGCACACCGCCCGCATCGACATCCGGGCTCTCCAGGGTGAAGCTCGGGATCTGAGGCAGGTTCCAGTTGGGATCGTTCATCGGCGTTCGCCTTTCAGTAGCGGATGCTCCTGTCTACCCCACGCGCGCTGGGCGTGCGCTGGCGATGCCGCACGGCGACGGTGTCAAGGCGTTGGGCGGGCCGAGTAGTACTGCCTACCATATGGTCAACCGAGGAGCGCAGCATGGAGTCTTCCCCCGCCTCGAAGAGCGAGGCCACCCGAGAGGTGCCCGCCTCAGCGGACCCCGACGTGATGGGATCGTTCCCGATGGCGCTCGATGGAAGCACCTTCGGCTGGACGGCGGGGGTCGATGAGACCGCCGGGATCCTCGCCCGGTTCGCGGATGCCGGGGGCCGGCTCGTCTGCACGGCGGACCACTACGCGGGAGGGCGCAGCGAGGTCATGATCGGGCGCTGGCTCGGCACGCTCCGGGATCGGTCGAGCGCGATCGTCGCGACCAAGATCGGTCGGCATCCCGACTCGCCCGGACTCAGTGCCCGCGCGATCGTACGGGCAACGGACGCGTCGCTCTACCGCCTCGCGACCGACTACATCGACATCCTGTCGTTCGACGGCGAGCACCCGGAGACTCCTATTGATGAGAGTCTCGAGGCCGTCGACATGCTGCGGCGTGCCGGCAAGGTGCGCCACCTCTCGGCATCGGGCTACACCGGCACCCGCATCGCCCAGGTGCAGGGGTTCGCGGTGTCGGCCGCCTACCCGACCTTCCGGACCGCCATCGCCGAGTACAGCCTGTTGAAGCGGAACCCGTTCGAGCGGGATCTCGCACCCACGCTCCGGAGGCTAGGAATCGGCGCGATTGCCCGGTTCCCGCTCGCGAACGGTCTCCTCGCGAGCGAGGAGCGCGGACGCCTGATCCACACCGACCGCCCCGCTATCGAGGGCGCGGTCGACCACGTCGGGCGCCACAGCACGCGGGTGCGCGAAGCGGTGCGCCGCGTGGCGGAGGAACACGACGTGCCGCTGCGCTGCATCGCCCTCGCCTGGGTGATGTGCCAGAGGGAGGTGTCCGCTGTGATGGTGCGAGCGTGCGACGTCGACCAGCTCGCGGGCCAACTCGAGGCACTGCCGGTGAGGCTCACGCGACACCAGCTGTCGACGCTCAACAGGGTCTCGGAGTGAGCGCGGAGCGGCCGACCGCGGTCAGCCGGTCGGGGACGGGACAGCCGGAGGAGTGCCCAGCCATCGAGGATTCCGGGGATGAGCGCTCCGTCCCGAAGCTCCCTGGCATGAACGCCTCCGAGCTCGTGGCCCCGCTCACCGCGGAGCAGAGTCCGGCAACCGGGCCGATTCTGCTCCGCCGGCGACGTGTCGGCGCGTCTGAGCTGCGGGTGTTCCCCGTCGGCCTCAACGGATTCGGATTCGGATCCACCGTCGGCACCGACGCCGCGTTCGACCTCCTCGACACCTACCGCGCGCTCGGCGGCAACTTCATCGACACTGACGCCTCCAACGAGGGCTGTAGCGAGGCCTTCGTCGGGCGTTGGTTGAGCTCGAGGGGAGCGCGATCCAGCGTCATCCTCTCCGCGACGGTGGGGTCGAGGGCTGACAGCCCCGGCGTGGGGCACGCGGCGATCGCGAGGGCGGTCGACCTCTCGCTCGCGCGCTTGCAGACCGACTACATCGATCTTCTCCTGCTCGGCCTGGACGACGCCACCGAGCCGTTCGAAGAGACGCTCCTCGCCGTCGACGGCCTCGTCCGCGCCGGCAAGGTACGCTACGCGGGCACGGCCGACCACGACGCCAACCGGCTCGTCGAGGCTCGGATCATCGCCGCGATACTCGGGGTCGCCCCGCTCGTCGCGGCCCAGTGCGACTATGGTCTTGCGAATCGGCAGGGGTTCGAGGGGTCCCTTGCGAATGTGATCGTCGAGCAAGGGCTCGCGGCGCTGCCTCGTGTGCCGCTCTCCGCGCCGACGTTCGCGAGGCGCCGCCGGAGGATTCTCGCGGAGCTCGACCGAATAGCCGGCGAACACCACGTTTCGCCCGCAACGATCGCGTTCGCGTGGCTCCTGTCCAAGCCCGGTGTCTGCGCCCCGGTCTCAGCGGTCTCCACTGCGGACCAGCTGCTCGATCTCGTCGCCGCGACGACCGTGCAGCTCACCCGTCATCAGGTTGCCCTGCTCGACCGCGCGTCGGACTGAGCGCGGCGGCAGGGAGTGGCGGCGGGGCGCGGCGGCAGGGAGTGGCGGCAGGGCGCGGCGGCACGGCGCGGCGGAGCTGGAGCGCCCGCTACCGCCCGGTCTCTGTCACGATGCGCGCGGCAACCCTCTTCAATGCAGCCGTAGCCGAGACGGGATCGCCCGCGTAGGCCCCGCTCATGGCGCCGTCGCGGGCGAGCATGAGCTCGTCGGCGGCATCGCCGGGCATCGGATGCTTCGCGTCGCGGAGCAGGTCGGTGAGGCGGCCGGTGTACCAGTCGCGATGGGAGGAGACGATGTCCCGCACCGGGTGGCGCGGATCGGCGAATTCGGCTGCGGCGTTGATGAACGCGCAGCCGCGGAAGCCTGGCCGATGGATCTCCGCCACGATCGCGTCGATCAATCCGAGCACGGCATCCTCGGGGCGCCGCGCGGTCGCGACGATCCCGTCGAGCCGCTCCTCGACGAGTCGGTGCTGGCCGCGGAGGTACTCGAGGAT
>JAJAZI010000382.1 GCA_026785785.1 Microbacteriaceae bacterium | reverse complement strand
TTCATCGGCCTCGAGCGGGTGGGCGGAGTCGTCGTCTACGACATCACCACCCCCGCCGACAGCCGCTTCGTCACCTACATCAACAACCGCGACTTCTCCGTCTCCGTCGAGGACGCCGACGACCAGGGCGCCGCCCTGGCTGCCGCCGGCGACCTCGGACCGGAGGGACTGGCGTTCATCCCAGCCGAGGAATCTCCCACCGGGCAGCCGATGCTCGCCGTCGGCAACGAGGTCTCGGGCACGACGACGCTGTTCTCGATCGACACCGTTTCTGCGGGCAAGCAGAAAAAATCCAAAAAATAACGTTTGGATAACTGGCGTTCGTTATCGAGCTGTTATATATTAATGGAGTGGAAGTTGTTTGCTGTGGCAACTGAAGCGGAATGTGATTGCAGGACACTCTTGGTGCAAGGGAGAGGGTCGGTTTCTCGCCTCTGAGACCGGCCCTCAATCCTGTTTAACGCGCAATTTCTTGGTTGGTCGGGCAATTTCCCCCGGCGGGCAATCTCGCCTGACCGTCATTTTGAGCCCAAGAGTCCGCTCAACCCGCGCAGGACTTCCGTAGAATGGGTTTCGTGAGAATGAGTCCCCGATGAGCGACAATCGCGTCGCGGTGTCCGCGTGGGAATCCCTCTTCCGCGCGCAGGTCTCGGTCATGCGGCACCTCAACGCCGAGTTTCCGACGAACGGGCTGTCGCTCAACGAGTATGACGTGCTGTTCAACCTCTCGCAGCACACAGGGTGGAAGCTGCGCATCAAGGAGCTCAACAAGCACCTCCTGCTGACGCAGCCGAGCGTGAGCCGGCTGATCGACCGACTCGCCGCGCGCGCCCTCGTGACCAAGTCGAGCGACCCGAGCGATGCTCGCGGGATCATCGTCGAGATGACGCCGGCCGGCTTCGAGCTCTTCCGCCGGGTCGCCGTGACCCACATGAAGTCGATCGCCGACCGGGTCGGGGCGGCGCTCACCGACGAGGAGCTGCGGCAGCTCCAGGTCCTCACCGACAAGCTCCGGCGCGCGGAGAAGCAGTAGCGCGCACAGAAGGGTGCCGGGCGAGCGGCGTTCAGCGCGCCTGAGGACGCGGGCGCCCGCCGATGTTGGTCACCGCTCGCTCGGCGACCTGCACGCCCGCGGTCGCCGCCGCGACGGCATCCGGCACCATCGCCCATTCCGCGAGGAACCCGGCGCAGAACGCGTCGCCCGCCCCGGTGGGATCGAGGATGCGGGAGCGCACCGCGGGGATGCTGACCGGAGCGCCGCCGTCCTGCATAACGATCGCACCGGCGTCGCCCAGCGTGAGTGCGACGACGCGGAATCTCCGGCCAAGGGATGCGGCGACCTCGAGCGGGTCGCTCTCACCGGTGAGCGCTCGGCCCTCGTCGAGGTTGGGGAACACGAGCGTCGCGCCGGACATCGCGTCGAGGAATCGCGGCACGCCGAAATCGACGATGTAGCCCGCCGAGGCGGGGTCGACGGAGACGGCCACCCCGCGCCGGGTGGCGCGGCGCACCAGGTCGGCGAGCGCGGCCGGGTCGGGCGCGTCGACGATGCTGTAGCCGGTCAGGTGCAGCACGACGGCATCGTCGAGGAGCTCGTCGGTGACGCGGCGCGGATCGAGCAGCGAATTGGCCCCGCGCTCGGTCAGCATGTTGCGGCGTTCGCCGTCGACGATCACGACGATCGTGCCGGTCGGCAGCTCCGGATGCCCGTCGATGAGCGGGCGCACGCCGAACGCCGCGAGCCCCGCGGTGTGCCGGTCGACGTCGTCCGCGCCGACCATGCCGACCAAGTCGACGGGCGCGCCGAGCGACCCGAGCCAGGCCGCGACGTTCGCCGCCGACCCCCCGGCACGGTGCCGGATCGACGACGAGGTGTCGGTGTCGGGCCGGACCGGCTCCTGCGGCACCACGACGATGTCATCGATGACATCGCCGAACACAACGATGCGGCCGCCCTGTCGGGCGTCGGCCGGGTCAGTCGCGGACATCGCGCGCGAGGGCGGAGAAGGCGATGGCGATCTCGCCCGCGAGGCGTACATTGTTGCGCGCCAGATCGAGATTCACCTCGAGGCTGCGGCCGCCCGACGCGTCGACGATGAACCCGAGCAGGAACGGAGTGACGGCCTTGCCCGTCACCCCCGCCTCGGCGGCGGCGGCGAAGGCGAGCTCGAGCACCAGGTCGTGCTCGGCCGGGTCCCACTGCTGCTCGCGCGGGATGGGGTTGGCAACCACGATGCCCTGCCCGTGGCCGAGGGCGTCCTGGCTGCGCATGATCGCCGCGACCTGCCCGGCATCCTCGACCGACCAGTCGAGGCTGTATGCCGACTCGCTCAGCCAGAAGCTCGGGAACGTCGTCGTGCGGTAGCCCACGACGGGAACGCTGAGGGTCTCGAGCCTCTCGAGGGTCGCGGCGATGTCGAGCACCGACTTGACCCCCGCACTGACGACCGTGACGGGCGTGCGCGCGAGGGTGCCGAGGTCGGCCGACTCGTCGAACGTGTCGGATGCGCCGCGGTGCACGCCCCCGAGCCCGCCGGTGGCGAAGACGCGGATGCCGGCGAGCGCGGCGAGGTGCGCGGTGGCCGCGACCGTCGTGGCACCCGACGCCCCTGTCGCAGCGAGGATGGGCAGGTCGCGCACGCTCGCCTTGGCGAGGTCGTCCTCCGCGATCCGGCGCACGCCCTCGGCATCCAGCCCGATGCGGGGCACACCGTCGAGCACGGCGATCGTGGCGGGGGCGACACCGGCCTCGCGCAGCATCCGCTCGAACTCGAGCGCCGCCTCGTGATTGCGGGGCCGCGGGAGCCCGTGCGAGATGATCGTCGACTCGAGCGCCACGACGGGGCGCCCCTCGGCGAGTGCGGCGGCGACGGGCTCCGAGACGGCGAATGGAAGGCTCATAGATTCTCAACTTAGCGCCATCGGATCCGCGCGGGCGTCGACACGAATGGAGCCGGCCAGCGTCTTGCCAGTTTCGTGCCGCGACCAAACCGAACTCCTCCCACCTCCGGAGCACCTACCGGGCCAGGGCATACCTGGACCCGATCGACCAGAGGTCTCCTTCGGTCACAACGTAAGGAAATAGCGATTATGAACATCTTCACGAAGAAGTCCGCGTTCGGTGCCATCGCAGTTGCAGGAGCAGGACTCATCATTGCGGGCGCCGCGGCCCCCGCCATGGCCTCCACCGTCGGTAAGCAGGGCGGCTTGCTCACGACCTCGAGCGACCGCGTCGTACAGGCCGACCTGCTCGAGAACCTCTCCGTCGGCGACCTCACGGGCAATTTCGGTCTGACCGGTGGCGAGCTCTCCAACTCCTCACCACTCGTCTTCTCGCCCGAGGTCAGCACCGGAGACGTCGAGACCGGCGACGTGTCGACCGGCGACGTTCTCAGCGGTGACAACCTGTCGGGCAACGATGTGACCGCGCCCGTCGCCCCGGGTAACGACACCGAGGTCAGCAACGACTCCGGCGATGTCGTCACCGACGTGGTGGACTGAGCGGTCGACACGGGTGCCATCATCGACGACGTTCTCGGCGACGTTCTCGACGACGCCGACCTCACGTCGATCCTCGGCGACTAAGCAGCGCCAGAACCACACGAAGGCCCCG
>JAJAZI010000381.1 GCA_026785785.1 Microbacteriaceae bacterium | reverse complement strand
CGCGCGGCACCACGCCGAGGGGTACACGTGGGCGGCCACCGCCGCCGCGATGCTCGGTGTCTACGCGAGCCTCGGCTGATTGCGGCGCCTTCGCGTGCCTCGGTTGATTCCGGCGCCTTCGCGTGCCTCGGTTGATTCCGGCGCCTTCGCGTGCCTCGGTTGATTCCGGCGCCTGAGCGTGGTGCCTCGGTTGATTCCGGCGCCGTCGCGGTAGCGAGTGCGGGACGCGGGCCGGCTCCGTCCGCCTCGAACGAGCACAAACTTGGTGTCGATGGGTTCCCTAGCCTCGATGGGTTCCCTGGCGTCGATGGGTTCCGCGGCGTGGCCAGCGTCGTCGAGTACGGAGTTGTGGTCGTTGCGCGGGCCGGGTGAGGGACCACTACTGCGTACTCGGCGCGTTTCGGTGGCATGCACGTGGGTGGCCACTGCCCCAACGATGCCCAGCGCCTCCGCGTGCCTCGCCTGATTCCGGCGCCGTCGCGGTAGCGGGCGCGGGATGCGGGCCGGCTTCGTCCGCCTCGAATGCGCACGAATCTCGCGTCGATGGGTTCCGCGGCGTCGCCGTCGCCAGCGGCGTCGCGAGCGTCGTCGAGTACAGAGTTGTGGTCGTTGCGCGGGCCAGGTGAGGGACCACTACTGCGTACTCGGCGCATTCCGGTGGCATGCACGTGGGCGGCCACTGCCCCAACGATGCCCAGCGCCTCCGCGTGCCTCGCCTGATTCCGGCGCGGTCGCGGTAGCGGGCGCGGGACGCGGACCGGCTCCGTCCGCCCCGAATGCGCACAAACCTGGCGTCGATGGGTTCCGTGGTGTCGATGGGTTCCGTGGCATCGCCAGCGTCGTCGAGTACGGAGTTGTGGTCGTTGCGCGGGCCGGGTGAGCGACCACTACTGCGTACTCGGCGCGTTTCGGTGGCATGCACGTGGGCCGCCACTGCCCCAACGATGCTCGGCGCGTTCCGGTGGCCGGGGCCGCGGGGCCGCGGGTCAGTCCAGCAGGTCGCCCAGCGGGTCAACCCAGCAGGTCAGCCCAGCGGGTCCGATGAGCCGCTGGCGGCGTGCTGGGTCCGCGTCGAGGCCGGACGGTTGGGCGGCTCCCTCAGGCAGTCGGCCGGCCGTATTCCTCGAGCAGCCGCAACCAGATCTCGCTCATCGTCGGGTAAGCCGGAACCGCGTGCCAGAGCCGGTCGATCGGTACCTCGCCGACGACCGCGATCGTGGCGGCGTGCAGCAGCTCGGCAACATCCGGCCCGACGAATGTGACGCCGAGCAGCACGCGCCGCGACTCGTCGACGACCATGCGGGCGCGGCCCTCGTAGCCGTCGCTGAGGAGGGATGCTCCCGCGACCGAGCCGAGGTCGTAATCGATCGTGCGGATGCTGTAGCCGGCTTTCTCCGCGGCCGCGACGGTGAGCCCGACCGAGGCGACCTCTGGCGAGGTAAAGGTGACCTGCGGCACGGCGGCCTGATCCGCCGTGGCGACGTGGGCGCCCCACGCCTCGTCGTGCACCGGGGCGCCGGTCGCGCGGGCGGCGATGACGTCGCCGGCGGCCCTGGCCTGATATTTGCCTTGGTGGGTGAGCAGGGCGCGATGGGTGACATCGCCGACGGCGTAGAGCCAATCGAAGCCGGGGGCACGCATGGTGTCGTCGACCTGGATCCAGTCGCCGGGGGTGAGGCCGATGGAGTCGAGGCCAATGTCGCCGGTCACAGGCGTGCGGCCGGTGGCAACGAGCAGCTCGCTTGCGGTGACCTCGCTGCCGTCGTCGAGCTCGACCACGACCTCGTCGCCGGAGCGACGCGCCCGAGTGGGGGACACCCCCGAGAGAATTGTCACGCCGAGCGCTGCCAGGCCGGTGGCGACGAGTTCCCCGGCGAAAGGCTCAAGTGCGCCGAGCAGGCCGCTCCGCGCCACGAGGGTAACTCTCGTGCCGAAACTCGCGTAGGCGGTGGCCATCTCGGTGCCCACGACGCCGCCGCCGATGATCAGGAGCGAATCCGGTGCGGATGGCGCGCTTGTCGCCTCCCGGCTCGTCCACGGCCGGGCCTCGGCGAGGCCGGGCACGTTGGGCAGGAGGGCGGCTGATCCGGTGCTGACGACGACCGCGTGATTCGCGGTGATCTCGAGCAGGCTTCCGTCGGCAGTGGTCACCCGCACCGACTTCTCCCCGGTGAGGCGGCCGCGACCCCGGAGCAGGTCGATTCCCGCCGACTCGAGCCAGCTCACCTGGCCGGCGTCATCCCAGTTGCTCGTGAACTTGTCACGGCGGGCAAACACGGCGGCCACATCGAGTTCGCCGGTGACGGCCTCCCGCGCACCGCCGACGCTCTTCGCCGCGCGAAGCGCGAGCCCGCTGCGGATGAGGGCCTTCGAGGGCATGCAGGCCCAATAGGAGCACTCGCCGCCGACGAGTTCGCTCTCGACGATCACGGCGCTGAGCCCGCCCTGAACGACCCCGTCGGCGGCGTTTTCGCCCGCCGCCCCGGCTCCGATGACGATGACGTCCCAGTTGGTGCGGGTCATGAGGTCCCTCCCGAGGCCGTGGGGTAGGCGAGAGACCCACCCCATCCGTCATAGCTGCCGTGGTTGCGCTCGACGATCTTGAACACCCGGCAGACCATGTCGTCGACCTCGTGGGCCTCGATCGTGGCGCTCTGGGTGGCGCGCAGCTCGAACTTCGACCAGCCGCGGCGCTTGACGCTCGTCGCGAAGCCCTCGGCGGCGAGCTGCGCCCGCGCGGCATCCGCTTCCTTGCGCCCGGTGAACAGGGCGAAGTGCTCGATCTCCCGGGCGATGTCGAGGTGGTCGCCCATCTTGACGCGCTGGGCGAGTTGCTCGGAATTCATTGCGCGCTGTGCTTCGAGATCGCGTGCCATCGGGCTACCTGCCCACGAATTCGGCGGGGCGACGGCTCAGGAACGCTTCCATGCCGATGCGCGAGTCTTCGCTCGCGGCGAGCTTCACGAGTGCGGGCTGCAGGCCAGCCTCGGCCGCCGCGTCGCTGTCACGCACCGCGAGCCGGGCGCTGGCGAGCGCCGCCTGCACCGCGAGCGGCGCCTGCGAGGCGATTCGCCGGGCAAGCTCCAGGCCACGCTCGTACTGGGTGCCGTGCGGCACCACTTCCTGCACGAGGCCCATGCGGTGCGCCTCGGTGGCATCAAACTGGTCGCCGGTGAGGATCCAGCGCATCGCGTTGCCCCAGCCGACCGCGCGGGGCAGGCGGATCGTCGCGCCGCCGAACGGAAGGATGCCGCGCGACACCTCGATCTGGCCGAATGTTGTCGAATCGGCGGCCACGGTGATGTCGCTGGCGAGGATGAGTTCGATGCCGAGGGTCAGGCAGGTGCCCTGTACCGCCATCACGACGGGCTTGGAAAGTTGGGTGCCGCCGACCTGCCAGGGGTTGATGCCGCCGCCCGGCACCAGGTCGAGCCCGTCGGGGCCGATGCGCGGGCCGACGTCGGCGAGATCGAGGCCCGCCGTGAAATGCTCCCCGTGCGCGAACACGAAACCGGCGCGAAGCTCGGGATCGCGCTCGAGGTCGCCGTAGGCGGTGGCGAGCTCGGTGATCATCCGGAAGTCGGCGGCGTTGCGCTTTTCCGGTCGATTGAGGCCGATGAGCAGCACGTGACCGTCGCGCTCGACGGTGATGCGGGGGGAGTTGGTGGACGAGTCCATGGCCAAAGCCTACGGCGACTCAGAGCTTCTTGGTGAGCGCGCCGATGACCCGCAGGATCACGGGGAGCTCATCGGTCGTTGCGGAGGCGGAGGATGGCGCGAATTCGGTGATTCCGGCTCCCGCGAGCGGGAGTGCCCGGCGGGCGGCGGCGATGAGGTCGAGCAGTTGCGCGAGGCTCAGGCCGAACGGTTCCGGGTAGCCGAGGCTCGTGAACTCAGACGGGTCGAGAACGTCGAGGTCGATGTGCAGGTACACGGATGCCGCGCCGGTGGCGAGGAGCGCACCGACAAGGTTCTCCGGGGTGCTCTCGTTCGGGCCGAGCAGGTCGATTCCGGATGCGTCGATGAAGTCGCTCTCGGAATCGTCGAGGGCCCGGGTACCGGCCAGCACGACCCGGGACGCCAGGAGCGGCGAGGCCGGCACGAGCTGTGCGGGACCGTCGCCGAGCAGTGTGCGCAGAACCATGCCGTGGAAGGCGCGGGAGGGGGACGAGGCCGGGGTGTTGAGGTCGGGGTGCGCGTCGAGCCAGACGACCGCGACGTCCCCTCGGATGTTCGCATGCTCAATCGCGGCGAGTTCCACGCCGCAGTCCCCGCCGATCGTGATTGTCGGGCCGTTCGAGTTGCCGAGCGCCGCACGCATCCCGTCACGCACCCGCTCGATCGAGCTCAGCCGGTCGACCCCACTGTCGTGGCTCGAGCCGGCCCCAGGGGGCACCTCGACAGTCGTCGTCCACGACGAGGGCAAGTCACCGCCGATCGCGATCGCACCGTCGATCAGGCGCATGGCGCGCGACGAACCCGATCCTTGCCATTGGGGGACTACGACGAAAGAAGCGGTCACAGCGCAAGTCTGCCACGCCCCGGGCCCGTGGCCGCCCCCCGTTGTTCGTTAGCGGCTGTTCTTGTCGCGAACGGCGCTGGCGATCGCCGCACGGAGTTGGTCGGCGTTCTGCCGCAGGCCGTATCCCGGCTGGTCCCGCTCGATGCGCCAGCTGTCGTCGAGCGTGCCGACGTCGACGGCGTCGAAGCCGAAGCGGTCGTACAGGTCGGTCAGAACCGACTTCGCCGTGTCGTCGTCGCCCGCGATCGCGAGGGCGCGCCGTCCGGGCGTGCCGGGCGCAGTTCCATCGGTCGTGATCTCCGGCGCCGGGATGTGGTTGAAGCCCTTCACGACGCGGCTGTCGGGAAGGTGGCCCTGCAGCAGCCCGGAGACGGTCGCCGATTCCGTGTCGAGAAGTTCAATGTTGCCGTCGCGTTCGGGGTAGTAGTTGTTGGTGTCGATCACGACCTTGCCCACGAGCGGAGCTGCGGGAACCTGGCCGATGTTGCGCAGCGGGATCGTGACGACGACGACATCGCCGGCCTCGGCTGTCTCGAAAGTCGTGCCGGCCGTAGCCTGCGGGCCGAGCTCCGCGATCAGGTCCGCGAGCGTCTGCGGGCCGCGGGAGTTGCTGATCACGACGTCGAAGCCGTTCTGTACCGCCTTCCGGGCGAGTTGGCTGCCAATGTTGCCTGCACCGATGATGCCGAGAGTAGTCATGTGGAGTGCAACGTCGGAGGGCGCGGTTTCTTCCCGCCGCGCCCTGACCCGATGCTGATCAGGCGGACACGCGAGACCGGCGTGGCTGCGAGAGCCGGGTCACGAGCCGCTCCAGGGGGCCGGCCCCGAACATTGAACGCCAGGCGCTCGCGAAGAACAGCGAGCCGACGATCAAGCCGATCAGCAGCGGCCAGCCCGGGTAGGCGATCGCACCGCCGCTGTCCTCGCGCAGCACGGTGAACACCGCGAGGGTGACGATCTGCATCGTGTACAGGGTGAGTGCCATCGACCCGGCTGCCGCGATCGGCCAGAGCACCGTGCGCGCCGACCGGCCGAGCACGTTCTCGCCGGCGGTCAGCCAGAGCAGCACCCCGATCACCGCGATCGCGACGCCGCCCGACCCGAACACCTCCGCGGTGGAGTCCGAGTGGGCCTCGGCGGTTGCGCCGGGCAGCACCAGGGCCGCTCCGTAGCCGAGCACTGCGAGAACAGTCCCGGCGGCGACCATTGCCCCCTGCGTTGCCGGGTTGCGCAGGTCCGACCGGGCGGCGATGAGCCCGGCGATCAGGTACGGCAGCCAGACCAGCGCGGGGTAGGAGCCCGGGAGCAGGTAGTCGGCAAACACGGCCGCGACCGCCCCGGCGTCCGCCTCCTCCGCCGCGATCGCGAGCAGGGGGGCGACGAAGGCGAACACGAGTGCCAGCCCGGCGAGCGCCCACCGGGGCAGGAACAGCAGAGGCACCAGCAGCAGGAACATGATCCCGTAGTAGTCCAGGATGATCGCGACGCCGCTGTCGAGGCTGACCAGCACGAGTCCGAGCAGGAACAGGATGATCGCCCTCAGCACGATGCTGAGCGAGCGGTCGAGTCGCCGGTTCCCGGGGATCGGCCGCTCCGCCCCCGTCATGATGCCGAGGGAGGCCCCCGCGACGGTCGCGAAGAGCACCGAGGAGCGCCCGTCGACGAGCAACTCCGTCCCGCCGTCGCGGGGGACCGCGTGAGCGACGAACATTCCGAGAATCGCGAGGCCCCGCGCAACGTCGAGGCCGACGATGCGCGGAGCGGCGGTCACGACGTGCTACTCCGCGATCGAGCGCGGCGCCGGGCTGCCCGCCTTCAGGGCCGCGAGTCGAGCGTCGAGTTCGATCTGCTCGTCGGATGCCTCGAGGGCCTCGAACTGCGCGT
>JAJAZI010000380.1 GCA_026785785.1 Microbacteriaceae bacterium | reverse complement strand
TACAGCGCGGCGAGCTCGTCGAGCAGCGCGTCGCCGGGGCGAGCGGCGACCGACGTGGCACGGATCTCGGCGCGGCCGAGCAGCTCGTCCATGCGGCGCTTGCGCGACTTGGAGACGAGCGTCACGACGGTTCCGACCTTGCCCGCGCGGCCCGTACGGCCGGCACGGTGCAGGTACGACTTGTACTCGTCCGGTGCGTCGGCCTGGATCACGAGGGTGATGTCGTCCACGTGGATGCCGCGGGCCGCAACATCCGTCGCGACGAGCACGTTGACGCGCCCGCTCGTGAGCAGCTGCAGGTTGCGGGTACGGCGAGACTGGTTGAGGTCACCGTGCAGCGACGTGGCAGGAACGCCGGCGTCGTCGAGCTGGTCGGCGAGCTCCTCGGCGAACGCACGGGTGCGGGCGAAGATGAGGGTCTTGCCTGCACCGGATGCGAGCTGCTCGATGATCGCGCGCTTGTCGCGCTGCTCGATGAGCAGAACCTTGTGGTCGATCGTGGAGGAGGCCTGGTCTTCACCGGCGACCTCGTGCACGGCCGGGTCCTTGAGGAACTGCTTGACGAGCGTCGCGACGCCCTTGTCGAGGGTGGCCGAGAAGAGTAGCTTCTGGCCGCCCTTCGCGGTCGAGGTCAGGATGCGCTGCACGGGCTCGAGGAACCCGAGGTCGCACATGTGGTCGGCCTCGTCGAGAACGGTGACGATGACCTCGCTGAGGTCAAGGCGTCCCTGCTCGATGAGGTCTTCGACGCGGCCGGGGGTCGCGATGACGATGTCGACGCCGCGCTGCAGCGTGGAGACCTGCTTGAACTGCGGAACTCCGCCGACGATGGTCGTCGTGAACAGGCCGACCGAGCGGGCGATGGGCTCGACGGTGCGGTTGATCTGCATCGCGAGCTCACGGGTCGGGGCGAGGATCAGCGCGCGGGGCTTGCGGCCCGGCTTGCGTCCCTTGCCGCCGTTGTTCTCCATGAGGCGCTCGACGAGAGGAGCGCCGAAGGCGATCGTCTTGCCGGAGCCGGTCTTGCCGCGACCGAGCACGTCCTTGCCGGCGAGCACGTCCGGAATCGTCGCGGCCTGAATCGGGAACGGCGCGGCCGCTCCCATCGTGGCGAGCTGGCGGGTGATGTTGTCGCCGAGGCCGAGGTCGCCGAAGGTCTTGCCCTCGACGTCACCGGCGGTGATCACCTTGGCTTCGAGGCGCTCGAGCACGACGTCTTCGTGCGGGCCGCTCTTGGCGTCGCGGCTCGGGTAGAGGTCGGAGGAGCGGCGCTGGGGACGCTCGTCGAAGTTGTTGCGCGGCGCACGGTCTTCCCAGGCGCGCTTCGGGCGATCGTCCTGCGAGGGACGGTCGCTATAGGAAGGGCGCTCGGTGCGGGCCGGACGGTCGTTGTAGCTGGGGCGCTCGGTGCGGGCCGGGCGGTCCGAGTAGGACGAACGCTCGGGGCGGTCGCCGTAGGAGGGACGCTCGGTGCGGGCCGGACGGTCGTTGTAGCTGGGACGCTCGGTCCGAGCCGAGCGGTCACTGTAGGACGAACGCTCGGGGCGGTCGCCGTAGGAGGGACGCTCGGTGCGAGCCGGGCGGTCGCGGTCGTTGAAGTTCGTGCGCGGGGCCCGGTCGTTCGTGGCAGGGCGGTCGCCGTAGGAGGGACGCTCGGTGCGGGCCGGACGGTCGTTGTAGCTGGGGCGCTCGGTGCGGTCACCATACGAGGGACGCTCAGTGCGCTGGGGACGGTCGCCATAGGAGGGGCGCTCAGTCCGCTGCGGACGGTCACCATACGAAGGACGCTCAGTGCGCTGCGGACGGTCGCCGTACGAGGGGCGCTCAGTCCGCTGCGGACGGTCGCCGTACGAGGGGCGTTCGGTGTTGCGCGGGGCACGGTCGTTCGTGTTCGGGCGGTCGTTGCGCTGCGGGCGGTCGCCGTAGCCGCCGCGGTTCGGGCGGTCGTTGTAGGCGGGACGCTCGCGCGGGTTCCAGTCGGGACGACGGTCGGTCGACGCGGGACGGTCTCCGGTGCGCGCGGCACGGTCGTTGTTGGTCCAGCGCTTCTTGGCGGGAGCGGCGTCGCCGTGGAATCCACGGTGGCCCTCGCTGCGGCTGCCGGGGGCAGACGAGGGGGCCGACTTGCGCGGCTCAAACTTGTTGGTGTTCGGCTTCTTGTAATCAGGCATTGAGAGGAGTTCTGGGTTGTTGTCATTGCATGGCAACGCAGAGCTCGGTTGAGCTTGCACTACTAGAACCCGGGCAGTCAGGGGCGGGCGGACAGAAATCCGCGCAGAAAACCGATCGGGGCCGTTTCACATACATTGTGAAGTCTCACCCCACGCAGCGTTCGCGCACACGGAGTCCATATCCGATTGGTGAAGTACCGGCCCAACTGACTTACAAACCCATCCGCCAAATCGCGGTGTCAAGAGCCGACCTATGTACGTTACACGGCACGGGCTGATCGCGCCAGCTTTGCCTCCCGCGGCAGGGTAGATTAAACCCAATCATGAAGGTCGCGGCTGGCATGCGTGCCCGCGTGCTGGCGGCGTGCGTCGGTCTGGTCATCGTGCTGTCTGGGTGCGCCCCCACGGGCGACGACTCCGAGCAGGTCGAGCGCGAGCCGGTGCAGTTCCCGGTGGTGCAGACCTACCCCGACATCGACGTGATCGAGAATCTCGCCTATGGAGCGGCTGCGGACGCCGGCGGCGCCGAGATTCTGGTCGACGTCTGCCTTCCCGAGGTGGCAACCAAGCCGGCATCCGCGGCGGTCGAGCCAGCGGTGGCGACCGACGAGGTGGTCACCGACGAGGCGACCAC
>JAJAZI010000379.1 GCA_026785785.1 Microbacteriaceae bacterium | reverse complement strand
TGTTCACGGCGAGACCTGCCCGCGAGGTCTCCTTGTAGTTCTCCGACATGTCCCGGCCCGTCTGCCGCATGGTCTCGATGACCGTGTCGAGCGACACGAGGTGGGTTCCGTCGCCCATCAGCGCCAGGCGGGACGCCGAGACTGCGGTCACGGCGGCGATCGCATTCCGCTCGATGCAGGGCACCTGCACGAACCCGCCGACCGGGTCGCAGGTGAGGCCGAGGTGATGCTCCATCGCGACCTCGGCGGCGTTCTCGACCTGGGCAGGGGTGCCGCCGAGGTGCGCCGTGATCCCTGCGGCGGCCATCGAGCAAGCGGATCCGACCTCACCCTGGCAGCCGGCCTCGGCGCCCGAGATCGATGCGTTCATCTTGCAGAGTGACCCGATGGCGCCAGCCGTGAGCAGGTAGCGGCGGGACTGCTCCGGGGTCACCATCCCCCTCCTCGTCATCGCGTAGTAGCCGACTGCAGGGATGATGCCCGCCGCCCCATTCGTCGGCGCCGTGACCACGCGAGCCCCAGCCGCATTCTGTTCATTGACAGCGATGGCGTAGCACTGCAGCCACTCCACCGCGGTGTCGGTGTCGCCGGTCGATTCCCGCTCGCGCAGGTGCTCAGCGATTCCCGCGGACCGACGTGGCACCCGCAGCCAGCCGGGCAGCAGTCCCTCGGCGGCCATCCCGGCCTCGACGCAGTCCCGCATCGCCTGCCACACGGCATCCAGCCTTGCGTTGACCGCGTCCTCCGTGGCTAGGGCGAGCTCGTTGGCGAGCGCGATGTCGGCGATCTCGAGTCCGGTGACTGCGCAGTACGCGAGCAGCTCGGCCGCCGAGCGGTACGGGTACGGCCCAGGCTCGCGCTCGGGCGCGGGGCCGCTGCCGTCGCGCTCGACGAATCCGCCGCCGACCGAGTAGTAGAGCAGGTCGCGCAGCACGAGACCCGCCCCATCGATGGCCTCGAAGCGGATGCCGTTGGGATGCGCCGGCAGCCGGGTGAACGGTTCGTAGCGCATGTCGGTCGCGGCGAGCGCGATGGTGGGGCCGCCGAGGAGGGCGATGCCGCCCGCCGCGAGAGCCTCGTCCCACGCCCGCGCAACGAGGGCGGGCTCGACGCGCGCCGGGTCCTCGCCCATGAGGCCCGCGGCGAGCGCGCCGAGGGTTCCGTGGCCGACGCCCGTCGCGGCGATCGATCCGTAGAGCGTCATTCGGAGTCTGGATGTCTGCGACAGAAGTCCGCCGGACTCCAACTCGCGGGCGAATGCAGTCGCGGCCCGCATGGGGCCGACGGTGTGAGAACTCGACGGTCCGATGCCGATCGAGAACAGGTCGAGAGCCGAGACCCGCTGCACTAGAGCACGTCCGCTCGCCACTCGCACCGGCGGCCGCCAGCATCCTGACCTATTCGCTTAATCATCTTGCGGACTCCCTCGTCCCAGACAGGCTATCCCGGCGACCGCCGGACCCTCGCGTCGGCCCGGGCAAGAAGCGGGACTTTCGACCGATGACTGCCCGCTGCCCGGCGGATTGACTGGGGGCATCCAACCGGAAGGTGATGATCCCCGTGCGCACTCTCCTCGCGACCCCCACCCTCGCCGCGGCCGTGCTCGCCCTCAGCGGGTGCACACTCGTCGAGCAGTTCCTACCGTCGCAGACCGAGTCGCGCTTCCCGGACTTCGCTGCCTTCCAGAGCGAGGCTGGGGAGGAGTTCACGTCGCTGGCCTGGGTGCCAGCGGATGCGCTCCTGCTGGCCACGAAGGACTCCGACCACGACCCGGGGCGGATGCTGAAGTTCGAGAGCGAGACGCAGGTGGCCTCCGAAGGCTGCGTGCCCGGCCTGCTTGAGGGTGAGGCGCCGTTCGAAACGGTCTGGTGGCCATCGGATGAGGCGCTGACCGGGGTCGTCTGCAACGAGACCTGGCGGGTCTTCGAGCTCGCTGGCGCCTGGTACGCCTGGACGCCGTGACAGCCCGCCTGGCACGCCTGGCACGCAGTGAGAGCCCGCCCGGAGTCGTCAGACGAGCGAGTCCCGCCAGGCCGCGTGCAGCTTCGAGAAGCGACCAGTGCCGGCGATCAGGTCGCGCGGCGTGCCGTCCTCGACGATGCGGCCGTGCTCCATCACCAGAACGCGGTCGGCGATCGCGACCGTCGACAGGCGGTGCGCGATGATCACCGCCGTGCGGTCGGCCAGCAGGGTCGTAAGGCCCTCCTGCACGAGCCGCTCGCTCGGGATGTCGAGCGACGCGGTCGCCTCGTCGAGGATGAGCACGACGGGGTCGGCGAGGAACGCCCGCGCGAAGGAGATCAGCTGCCGCTGGCCGGCCGACACCCGCCCGCCGCGCTTGTTCACGTCGGTCTCGTAGCCGTCAGGCAGCGCCTCGATGAATTCGTGCGCCCCCACCGCCTTCGCGGCCGCGGCGATCTCCTCCCGCGTGGCCTCGGGCTTGCCCAGCGCGATGTTCTCGCTCACCGAGCCGGAGAACAGGTACGCCTCCTGGGTGACCATGACGATCGCGCGACGGAGGTCCTTCGGGTGCAGCATCCGCAGGTCGAGTCCGTCGAGCGACACCGCGCCGGACGTGGGGTCGTAGAAGCGCGAGATGAGCTTCGCGAGGGTCGACTTGCCCGCCCCGGTCGAGCCGACGAGGGCGACGACCTGCCCGGCCGACAGCTCGAGGTCGAACTCGGGCAGCACGACGCTGCCCTCCTTGTAGGCGAACTCCACGCCGTCGAAGCGCACGCGGCCCTTCGCCTGCCAGAGGTCGACCGGCCGGGTCGG
>JAJAZI010000378.1 GCA_026785785.1 Microbacteriaceae bacterium | reverse complement strand
GCCCGGCGTGGTGCAGCAACTCCTGCGTTACGTCTCGCTGCACCCGCCAGCACGCCCAGCGCTGCCCCCGACAGCCCGGCGCGACGCAGAATCTGCAGTCACCACACCCTCGCCCGACCCCCGACACCCGGCCCCCGATCGCCGACACCCGCCCCCGAACGCTCGCTCGCACAGCGAGCTCCTCCGGCGGGGCGGTCGCGAGTCGCCCACAAAGTTCCCCTCAACCGCCCAAGAGGCGACACAAGCGGGCAACTCGCGGCAACTATGCCGGGGTCGTCAGCGCGCTGCGTTCGCCGCGCCGAGCTCCTCGGCCACGAGGAACGCGAGCTCGAGCGACTGCATGTGATTCAGGCGAGGGTCGCACAGCGACTCGTACCGGGTGGCTAGGGTGGCCTCGTCGATCTGCTCCGAGCCGCCGAGGCACTCCGTCACGTCGTCGCCCGTGAGCTCGATGTGGATGCCGCCGGGGTGCGTCCCCGCGACCCGGTGCGACTCGAAGAAGCCCTTGACCTCGTCGACGACGTCATCGAACCGGCGGGTCTTGTAGCCGGTCGGCGTCGTCATGCCGTTGCCGTGCATCGGGTCGGAGACCCACAGCGGAGTCGCGTCGAAGCTCTTGATCGCCTCGAGCAGCGGCGGCAGGGCATCCCGCACCTTGCCGGCGCCCATTCGCGCAATGAAGGTCAGGCGGCCCGGCTCGCGGTCGGGGTCGAGCTTGTCGATGAGGCGTTCCATGTCGTCTGGGGACGTCGACGGGCCGAGCTTCACGCCGATCGGGTTGCGCACGCGGGAGAAGTAGTCGACGTGGGCGCCGTCGAGGTCGCGGGTGCGCTCGCCGATCCAGAGGAAGTGCGCCGACGTGTTCACGGGCGTTCCCGTGCGGGAGTCGATGCGCGTCATCGGGCGCTCGTAGTCCATCAGCAGGCCCTCGTGCGCGGTGAAGAACTCGACCCGCTTGAGCTCGTCGAAGTCGGCTCCTGCCGCCTCCATGAACTTGATGGCTCGGTCGATATCGCGGGCCATGAGCTCGTAGCGGGCGTTCGCGGGGTTGCGGGCGAAGCCCTGGTTCCAGCTGTGCACCTGGCGGAGGTCGGCGAAGCCGCCCTGGGTGAAGGCGCGGACAAGATTCAGCGTCGACGCCGCCGTGTGGTACCCCTTGACGAGCCGGCGGGGGTCGGCTTGGCGGGACTCCGGCGTGAAGTCGTAGCCGTTGACGATGTCGCCGCGGTAGGCGGGAAGGGTCACGTCGCCGCGGGTCTCATTGTTGCTCGACCTGGGCTTGGCGAACTGGCCTGCCATACGGCCCATCTTGATGACCGGCGTTGACGCGCCGTAGGTGAGCACGACCGCCATCTGCAGGATCGTCTTCACCCGGTTGCGGATCTGCTCGGCCGTCGCACCCGCGAAAGTCTCGGCGCAGTCGCCGCCCTGCAGCACGAACGCCTTGCCCGATGCCGCGCTCGCGAGGCGGGCACGGAGGATGTCGACCTCGCCCGCGAATACGAGGGGCGGCAGGGCCGCGATTTCGGCGGATGCCGCGCCGACGGCGTCGGCGTCGGGCCATTCCGGCTGCTGCTTGATGGGAAGAGTCCGCCAGTAGTCGAGGCCCGCCACCACGGTGGGGTCGGGGAGAACGACTGTATCTTCGGTCGGATCAACCACGTAAATTCCTCATTGCTGCTGTGAACGCGAGGCGACTTACCCGCGGGAGTGCCCAAGCACCCCGTCTACCCTATTGGCTCAGTGGGAGAGTGACGCGCGCTTCTCCTTGACCGACGTCGCGTACACGTCGAGATACTCCTGGCCGCTGAGCCGCGACAGCTCGTACATGATCTCGTCGGTGATGGAGCGCAGGATGAAGCGGTCGCCCTCCATGCCGTGGAAGCGCGAGAAATCGAGCGGCTCTCCGATGACCATGCCGATCCGGCGCACGGTGGGCAGTCGCTTGCCGATCGGCATGACCTTCTCAGTGTCGATCATCGCAACGGGGATGACGGGCACGTTGCCCTCGAGGATCATCCGCGCGACGCCCGTTCGGCCCCGGTACAGCTTGGCGTCGGGGCTTCGCGTGCCCTCGGGGTAGATGCCGAGCACTTCGCCGCGCTCGAGTACCCCGAGCCCGGTCTGCAGCGATGCCTCGGATGCCTTGCCTCCCGAGCGGTCGATGGGCAGCATCCCGGCCGACTTCATGAACGTCTTGGTGATCCAGCCCTTGAAGCCCGTGCCGGTGTAATAGTCGCTCTTGGCGAGGAAGCTCACCTGGCGGTCGATGAGGAGCGGGAGGAACACCGAGTCGATGAAGGACAGGTGGTTGCTCGCGAGGATGACACCGCCCGTCTTCGGGATGTGCTCGTGACCGGTGACCCAGGGTCGGAACGCGGTGCGCAGGATCGGACCGACGATCAGGTTCTTCATGAACCAGTAGAACATTCGACCTGCCTTCGTTGGACCGTGCCAGCATAACCCGCGCCGTGCGGGCGGACGCCCCGCTCGCGCCCCGCTCGTGTCGACTCAGCGCAAGCCGAGGTGGACTCGCGCCAGATCGGCGGCACCGACGACACCGGCATCGTTGACGAGTTCGGCGATCACAAACTCCGGTTCGGGATGGTAGCCGCGGGCCGGGAGATGTGCGAGATACGCCTCGCGCACCGGATCCAGGAGCAGGTCGCCGGCAATCGACACCCCACCGCCGAACACAAACAATTCCGGGTCGAGCACCGCGCTGAGCGAGGCACAGGCTT
>JAJAZI010000377.1 GCA_026785785.1 Microbacteriaceae bacterium | reverse complement strand
GGGCTCCCGCGCGGGCACCGCGCGCTTCCGCGGGCGCCGCGCGCCTCCGCGGGCATTACGCATTCGCGGGCGCCGCGCGCCTCCGCGGGCATTACGCAGTCGCGCTTGGCAGCCACGCCCGTATCGCGCGCCACCGTGCCCACGGTGATCATGCAGGCCGATCCGCCACCAGGTAGACCAGCTCACCCCCACTGTCGATGATCCTGTGATCGCGGCGGAAGCCAATTTTCTCCACGACCCGGAACGACGGAGTGTTCCACGAACGCACCGTGGACCAGAGCCGCTGCCGGCCGGTGGCGAACGCGGCATCCATAACGGCTCGCGCAGCTTCTGTCGCGTAGCCGTTGCCGTGGAATCGCGCCAGCAGCTCGTACGCGATCTCGGGTTCATCGAGGCTGCCGCGGCCGATGAGCAGCCCGCAATAGCCGAGCGGCTCGGCATCCGACCTCCGCCGGATTGTCAGGAAACCGATGCCGGACTCGCGCGCCCTCACCTGCTGCGCGACGAGTCGTTGCCTCGCTTCGAGAAGGGTGACGGTCGTGCCGCCATCGTGCCCGCTGAGCAGTTCGAGGTTCCGGGACGCATCGTCCGCGCCGCGCAGGCGCAGCGACAGACGCTCGGTCTTGAGCGCGAACGCCATAGGCTCGAACACGGTGCTCATCACCTCACGGTAAGCCAGACGAGTACTACCCCCACAACTGGCCACACTGAAAAGCTGTCTTTCACTCAGCAGGACCGACAGACTGGGGACTGAAGAAGGCCGAGCCTCGACTGCCGGCAATGGGGGACGCAGTGTGAGCGCAGCAGGGCAGTCCGCCGGAACCGAAGCCCGGCGACTGCACGCACAGGCGGCCGAGCACGAGCGGCTCGCGATCGAGGCGCGGTCGATGGCGCAGCGGTGGTTGATCGCCCACCGCACCGAGCGCCAGGTCGCCGGCAGCCTCGCCCCACTGACCGCCGCCGGATACACGTTCCTGCACGACCGCGGCTGGCCGGGATCGCGCAAGGCACAGATCGATCATGTGCTGGTGGGACCGGGCGGCCTCTTCATCGTCGACACCAAGTCGTGGGCAGAGGTGGAGATCGCCGGCGGGCGCATCTTCCGCGGGCAGGCGGATGTGACGGATGACCTCGCCGGGCTCGCCGACCTCGCCTGGGGCACCGAGGCGGTGATGGCGGAGCACGGCCTCGCACCCGGTGAGGTGCACGTTGTCGTCGTGCTCGCGAACCGCAACGTGCCGCCCACCGAGGTCGGATCGCTCATCGTGGTCGGCGAGCGCCAGGCCGCGAAACACATCAACTCCCGCGGCGTCCGGCTGACGCCGGTGCAGACGAACACCGTGCTCGGCGTCGCCATGCAGCACTTCCCCGTGCTCGGCGAGGCGCCGACCAAACTCGACCTCAGCATCCCGCAATCCGCCCTCGCGGAGGCTGCGCCGGAGCCGCTCGTCACGGTCGAGGATGTCGCCGAGGTGCTACTGGCAGGTCTCATGGCCGCGCCGATCGAGGAGTGGATGGCGTTCCTCCACCCGGACCAAGCGAAGTTGGTGCGGCGTAATTTCGGCGGGCCCTCACGCATCCGCGGCGCTGCCGGCACGGGCAAGACCGTCGTGGGGCTGCACCGGGCGGCCTACCTCGCCAGGTCTCAGCCCGACAAAATCCTCGTGACAACCTTTGTCAGCACGCTGCCCGCCGTCTTATCGAGTCTCCTCCACCGCCTCGCTCCAGAAGCCGTGGACCGGATCGAGTTCGCCGGGGTGCACTCGTTTGCCCGGCGACTGCTCAGCCAACGCGGCGTGCGACTGAACCTCGCGCCGAAGGAGGCCGACGCCCTCTTCACCGCGCTGTGGCAGCAGCACGGTCTACCCGGCAGCCTCGGCAGGGCCGACTCCAACAAGCAGTACTGGCGCGACGAGCTCAGCAAGGTGATCAAGGGCCGGGGGCTCACCACGTTCGAGCAGTACGCGGACCTCGCCAGGACGGGGCGCCGCCGCCCTCTCGGGGTGGATCAGCGTCGAGCCGTCTGGCAGCTGTTTACGGCCTACGAGGCGGGGCTGAAACAACAAGGCATCCACGACTTCGACGATGTCATTCTTCAAGCCGAAGCGTCGTTGCGCGAGGCGCCCCTCGAGGGCTGGGGTGGCGTGATCATCGACGAGGCGCAGGATCTGTCCTGCGCAATGGTGCGGATGCTGCACCTGCTGGTCGGCGACTCCCCCGACGGCCTCACCCTGATCGGAGACGGCCAGCAGTCCATCTACCCCGGCGGGTTCACCCTGGCCGAGGCGGGCGTCTCGATCGCGGGCCGCGGCGTGGTCATGAGCACCAACTATCGCAACACGCGCGAGATCGCGGCATTCGCCGCCGCCCTGGTGGCGGACGACGAGTTCACCGACATCGAGGGACTGGTCAGCGCCGGTGACCGCATCACGAACGTCTCCCGCTCGGGCGAGTCTCCTGTCTCCGACCGCTTCGCCTCACGCCAGGCTCACGACGCCGCCCTGGTGGCGCGGGTGCGGGGAGCCGGTCCGCTCGGCGACATCGGCGTTCTCTGTCTCACAACCTGGGGTGTCGCCGGAGCCCTTACCGCCCTCTCCGCCGCGGGTATCCCCACCATCGAGCTCACCAGCTACGACGGCACGTCGACGAATGCGGTCAAGGTCGGCACCGTGAAGCGCGCGAAGGGCCTCGAATTCAAGCAGGTGCTGGTCGGACGAGTGCCGGCCGCGCTTCTCGATTCCCCCGCTCGCGGCGACGAAGCGAAGGAGATCCAGCGGCGCGAGCTGTACGTCGCGATGACCCGGGCGCGCGACGGGTTGTGGGTCGGGGTCTGCGCGTAGTCACTACTCGAGGGGGTGTCGCCAGCGGCGAGCGGACACAGACAGGAGCGATGCCGACTCGAAGCGCGGGCTCACGAAGGGCCGGGTCGCGATCCCGGATGCCTCAGCGCACAGCCTCGGTGTCGAGCCCAGCAAATTCCCGAGAACCGCCCACCTATGCCACTCATCGGGCACCAGAGGCGGCGGATGCGGGCAACTCGCGGAGGCAGTTCGGCCACGAGACGGGACCTACGCGGGCGACTCGCTGAGCCGGGCCGGGGCCAACTCTGCCAGCCCGGTGAGTAGGAGGGTGATTCCGAAGTCGAAGGCCTCGCGGCCGCGGGCGGACGTCGCGACATCCGACGGATCTGCCGACTGCCCGGCGGCCACGACGCCCAGGCTGTCGGCCTGGAGCCGCTGCTGCTCGTGCGACACGTGGCCGAGAACGAAGTGGAGCACCGCCGCAGCGGCAATCTCGCTCGTGCGCCGGTCGAATCCGCCGCCGTCGATCGCTCCGGTGAGCCGCGTCATCGCCTCGCCCGCTCCGAGGCCGAGCGCGAGGGTGCTCGAGACGACTTCGGCACCGTCCCGGAACGCGAGCAGCGCGTCCCGGAGGGCATCCGCCTCGACGCGCGTCGCATCCGCCCAGCCGCTGCTGAGGGCGCCGGCGTCGTCGGCGCCGCTGTCATCCGCCCAGCCGCTGCCGGCGCCAGCGGGACGGGCCCGGGCGACGATCTGGTCGGCGACCGAGGCCAGCAGCGTCTGCTTGTTCGCGAAGTGCCAGTAGAGCGCGCTCGGCTGCACATCGAGCGTGGCCGCGAGGCGGCGCATCGTCAGATCGGGCAGACCGTGCTGGTCGAGGATGGCCAGCGCCGCGGCGACGACGTCGTCGCGCGAGTGGCGCGTGTACCGCGACCCGGAGCTGTCATCGTTCGTCATATCTGCGAATCTACCACTAGCATGAACGGTGTTCAGGTGAACGCCGTTCAGGTGGTGGAAAAGGATGGAAGCACAGTGGCTCGCAGGGTTCGCATCGATATTCGCGACATCACCAGGATCGCCATCTTCGCGGCGATCATCGCCGTGCTCGGCATTCCCGGAGCGATTCCGGCGCTTGGCGGCGCGGTGCCCATCACCGCCCAGACCCTCGGAGTGATGCTCGCCGGTGCCGTGCTCGGCTCGTGGCGTGGCGCAGCGGCGGTGCTGACCTTTCTCGCGCTCGTTTTCGTGGGGCTGCCGCTGTTGTCGGGTGGCCGCGGCGGCGTCGGCGTGTTCGTCGGCCCCACAGTCGGCTACCTGATCGGCTGGGTCTTCGGCGCGTTCGTCGTGGGCGCGATCGTGCAGGCCGGCGGGCGGCGGCCGACATGGTGGTGGACGGCCCTCGGATGCTTCGTCGGCGGCATCCTCGTCGTCTACACCTTCGGCATCCCGCTGCAGTCGCTCATCACCCAACTCCCGCTCCCGCAGACGGCTCTGACGAGCGCGGTCTTCCTGCCCGGCGACATCGTGAAGGTCGTCGTCGCGACACTGATCACCATGGCGCTGTGGCGCGCCTACCCACGAGCATTCCGCGTCGAGTCGAACGGTCGCGGGGCGGTCTTGGCCGCCGCTCCCCCGGTCGCGCGGTGACAGGGCACCCGCCGATCGAATTCGATGCCGTCTCGGTCGAATTCGCGGGACGGATGGCACTACGCGAGGTCTCCGTGGTGCTGACCGAGCGCCGCATCGCCGTGATCGGGTCGAATGGCTCGGGCAAGTCGACCTTCGCGCGGATGCTCAACGGACTCGTCACCCCGAGCAGCGGGAAGGTCCTGGTCCACGGGCTCGACACAACCCGCGAGGCGAAGCAGCTTCGCCGCCGGGTCGGCTTCATCTTCAGCAACCCGGACGCGCAGATCGTCATGCCGACCGTCGCCGAGGACGTCGCGTTCTCGCTTCGAGGACGGAACCTGCCTCGTCACGAGGTTGCCGAGCGAGTCTCGGCGACGCTCGGCAGGTACGGTCTCACCACAATCGCCGACGCCCCGGCGCACACGCTCTCCGGTGGGCAGAAGCAGCTGCTGGCGCTTGCCGCGATCCTGATCCGGGAGCCGGCACTGGTCGTCGCCGACGAGCCGACCGCGCTGCTCGACGCGGCGAACACCCGGTGCATCGCCAACCACCTGCTCGACGAGCTTCCGCAGCAG
>JAJAZI010000376.1 GCA_026785785.1 Microbacteriaceae bacterium | reverse complement strand
TCCACGGCGGCGCCTGGTCCTGCATCACGCGCGGGCCGGCACCGAGGTCGAGCGCCTCGACCCGATAACTCGTGTCGGGGTCGAGCCCGGGGAAGAGCACGGGAGCAGGCACGGCATCCCGCGGCGCCAGGAGGCAGACGATCGCGAAGATCGCGGCGTCCGGCGCGACGACGCCGTGCACGAGGATGGCCGGATCCGCGGCATCCACCCGCACCGCCCGCCCGGAATGCAGCAGCGCCCGCGACTGCGTGTAGAGCGCGATCCAGGTGCGAATCGCCTGGAGGTCGGCGGCATCCGCCTGTCCGAGGTCCCACTCGATGCCGGCGGAGAGGAAGAATGCCGTCGCCAGACGCAGGCCCATATCGCTCGTGCGGCCTGTCGTGTGCGCGGTCGGGGCCCCGAGGTGGCTGCCGAGGTACTCGGGGGGCAGCAGCAGCCCGGTCCAGCGCTGGATCGACTGCCGCTCGAGCGGGTCGTTGGTGTCGCTCACCCAGATGCGGTCGGTGCGCTCGATCACGCCGAGGTCGACGCGGGCGCCGCCCGACGAGCACGACTCGATCTCGAGCCCGGGGTAGCGGTCGCGCAGGGCGTCCATGAGCCGGTAGGTGGCGCGGGTCTGCCGCAGCGACGAGCCGCCGAGCAGGTCGCGGTTCTGGTCCCATTTGAGGTACGCGATCGGATACTCGTCGAGCAGCGCGGTGAGCTGCCCGAGGATGTTCTCGAACGCGTCGGGGTTGCCGAGGTCGAGCGCGAACTGCTGCCGCCACGGCTGGGGAAGCCGGTCGGCGCGACCGCGCAGCAGCCACTCGGGGTGCGAGCGGGCGAGGTCGGAGTCGACGCTGACCATCTCCGGCTCCACCCAGAGCCCGAAGTCCATGCCGAGGGCGTGCACGCGATCGATGAGCGGATGCAGGCCGTCCGGCCATCTGACCGGGTCGACGGTCCAGTCGCCCAGCGCGCGCCGGTCGTCGGTGCGGCCGGTCATCCAGCCGTCGTCGAGCACGAACCGCTCGACGCCGACCGCTGCGGCGGTCTCGGCGAGGCAGGTGAGGCGGTCGACGTCGTGCTCGAAATAGACCGCCTCCCAGGTGTTCACGATGACCTTGCGCACAGGGAGCGGATGCCGCTCGCGCACGCGATCGTGGAACCTGGCGCTGATCCCGTCGAGACCGTCGGCCGACCACGCGGCCAGGACGGCGGGGGACCGGTGGCTCTGTCCCGGCTCCAGCCGGACCTCGCCCGGGGCGAGCAGCTCGCCGCCGGAGAGCAGCGCGTGGCCCGTCGCGTGGGAGTCGGCGCTCAGTTGCTGGTCGCCGCTGAAGGCGACGTGCAGCGCCCAGGCCTCGCCGGAGCGGAAGCCGAAGCCCTCGGTTCCCGCGACGAGCACGAAGGGGCTGTCGTGTCCGGTGCGCCCGTGCCGGGACTGCCGGCTCCAGGAGCCGTGGTCGAGGCTGCGTCGCTGCGGCCGGCGCTCGTGCGACCAGCGGCCGGTGAAGTCGAGAAGCTCGCGCGCCCGGGCCGGCACCGGCAGGGTGACCGCCAGGCGGGAGAGGGTGAATGCAGACGGGGCGCGGTTCGTCACGGTGCTGCGGCACTCGAGCACACCATGCGCGTCGATGCCGATCGAGGCCTCAAGCTCGAGCCCGGCGGTATCGTCGGCGAGCCGCACGAGAATCGATCCGGGGCCCACGTGGTCGGCGCCGGACTGATCGTCACTCGACTGGCCGATGCCTGTGCGCTCGATGCCGGTGCGCTCGATGCCGGTGAGCACGAAGGCCGGCGACAGCGGTCCGACATCGTTCGCGCCGGCGAAGCCGGGCAGCCCGCTCCAGCCCTCGCTCTCGAGGGGGACGAGGCTCAGCCTCAGCTGGCCGTCGATCGAGCTGGGCGAGACCGCCGGCGCGATCGCGTCGGCCAGCTGCGCGAGCTCGGCATCCGAGAGCGGTCCGAGGTCACAGCCCCAGTGCAGAAAAAAAGGTGCCCCCGCACCCCGGGCGTCCAGTACGAGACTGGAGCCCGAGGCACGGAGGTGGATGATGCGATGGATGTGAGCTACTCCTGTACGGGAATCGACTGCGCCTTGAGTGCCGCGACCGTCTTCTCTCCGCCAGCCGCGAGGGCATCAGCAAGAGTACCGCTGCCACCGAGGACCGTGCCGAAGCCGTCCGACACGTCGGTGTAGGTCTGGGTCATGGTCGGTCCCCACAGGAAGTCGGGGATGACGTTGGCCGAGGCCTCAGCGAAGACGTCGTAGATCTTCTGTCCGCCGTAGTACTCCGACTCGCCGGTGAACGCGGGAAGAGTCGCGCCCTCCTTCGAGGCCGGGTACAGTCCGCCGAGCTCGTTCGCCATGGCGAGGGCATCGGGGTCGGTGTTCAGCCACAGAGCGAACTGCGCGGCCTCGTACGGGTGGTCAGAGCCCTTGAGCACTGCGGTGGAGGATCCGCCCCAGTTGCCGGCGTCCTCTCCGCCGGCTTCCCACTGCGGCATGGGAGCTACGCGCCAGTTGCCGGCCTGGTTCGGGGCACCGGTGGAGAGCGTCGAGGCTCCCCAGACGGCGGAGATCCAGGTCCACTGCTGGCCGGTGTCGAAGGAGTTGTTCCACTCGTCCGAGAACGATGCGAGCGCCGAGACCTCTTCGTTGTCGATCAGCGTCTGCCAGTAGTCGGCGACCTCGATCGACTCGGGGGAGGTCAGCTCGACGCCCCAGTTGTCGCCGTCGTTCGCGAACCACTGGCCACCGTTCTGCCAGACCATGCCCGCAAACCAGTTGACATCGGTCTTCGGGAAGTTGGTGATGTACGAGCCCTCGGCCTTGATGAGTGCCGCGGCGGCCGCGTACTCCTCCCAGGTGGTGGGGACGGGGATACCGGCGGCCTCGAAGAGGTCGGCGCGGTAGTACATCGCCATGGGGCCGCTGTCCTGCGGGATGGCGTAGACGGCGTTGTCCTCACCGAACGTGACCTGGCTCCAGGTCCAGTCGACGAAGTCGTCGCCGGCGGCGAGGATGTCGCCACAGGCGGCGATGTTCTCGAGGCCGTCCTGCACACGGAAGTTCGGCAGGGCGTCGTACTCGATCTGGCCCACGTCAGACGCGTTACCGGCCTTGATCTCGTTGAAGAAGTTCTGGTAGGTGCCCGAGTTGCCGTTCGGGCCGGTCTGGAACTCGACCTGGATGTCCTCGTTCTGCTCGTTCCACAGCTCGACAACCTTGTCCATTCCGGGAACCCAGCTGGTGAAGGTCAGTTCGACGGGACCGTCGGAGGGAGCGCAGTCGCCGGCGGCGTCGCCAGGTGCTGGGCTTTCCGACGCGGTCGCGCAGCCCGCGAGGGCGAGCGAGGAGACGACGGCCGCTGCCATAGCGACTGTCTTGAATTTACGTTGCATATTCTGTCCTTTTCGTGTGCGGTGTGATGGTGCACCGGCGGTAGACCGGCTGGTGGGAATGGACTACTTGACACTGCCCGCGGCGAGGCCGCCGCTCCAGAACCTCTGCAGACTCAGGAACGCGATGATCAGGGGCAGGATCGACACGAATGCGCCGATGATAACGAACGACCTCAGTTCAGGGTTCTGGCCGATCGCACTATTCCAGGCATAGAGACCGAGGGTCACCGGGAACAGACTTTGGTCCCGCAGCATGATGAGCGGCAGGAAGAAGTTGTTCCAGATCGTGACGAACTGGAACAGGAAGATGGTCACGAGCGCCGGCGACATGAGCCGCACAGCGATCGTGAAAAAGGTGCGGATCTCGCCCGAGCCGTCGAGGCGGGCTGCCTCGAGGAGCTCGTCGGGCACGCTCGAGGAGCCGTAGATCCTGGCGAGGTACACCCCGAACGGGCTCACGATGCTGGGCAGGAAGACCGCCCAGTAGGTGTTGGTGAGTTCGATCTGGCTGAAGATGAGGAAGAGTGGCAGGGCGAGCGCGGTCGCGGGCACGAGCACGCCGCTGAGCACGAGGTTGAAGACGGCTTCGCGGCCCCGGAAGTTGTACTTCGCCAGGGCGTAGCCGCACATCGCCGCGAACAGGGTTCCGAGAAGGGCGCCAACACCGGCGTAGAGCACGCTGTTGCCGATCCACTTGAGGAAGATGCCGTCGTTGTAGGCGAAGAGCCGTCCGATGTTGCCGAAGAAGTTCGGGATCGCGTCGGCGGTGAAGCCCAGCGGCGGCGTGGTGGTGAACTCACCGACGTCCTTGGTGGAGGAGACGAACAGCCACCAAATGGGGGTGAGGAAGTAGAGCGTGAAGACGCCCATGATGAGCATCGCGGCGCCGCGCGACATGGGATTCTCCCTCGTCGAGCCGCCGTTCTGGCGGGACGGCGCGGCGACCGGAGCCTTACGTCTGGTGATGGATGAGGTGCTCATGCGAATGCCTTCTTCTGGGTCGCCTTGAGGAACGCGAATGAGAGCGCGAAGGTTGCGAGCGCGAGCACGACCGACATCGCGGCGGCGAGGCTGTAGTTCGGAACGGATGCCGTGGTGTACACGGCCAGGTTCGGGGTGAACGTGCTGTTGATCGCGGTGCTGAAGCTGCGCAGCGTCTGGGGCTCGGCGAGCAGCTGCAGCGTGCCGATGATCGAGAACACCGCGGTGAGGATGATGGCGGGCGTCACGAGCGGGATCTTGATCTTCCACGCGACCTGCCAGTTGTTGGCGCCGTCAAGCTTCGCCGCCTCGTAGATCTCGATGGGGATGGCGAGCAGCGCCGAGTAGATGATCAGCATGTTGTAGCCGACATAGACCCAGGTGACGATGTTCGCGATCGACCAGAGGATGAGGTCGGCGGAGAGGAAGCTCACGTTCTGGGTGACCGGTGCGAACGGCGACAGGGTCGGGGAGTAGAGGAAGCCCCACATGATCGCCGCGATGACGCCGGGCACGGCGTAGGGGGCAAAGAACGCGAGACGGAAGAACTTCTTGCCTTTGAGCAGCGGAGAGTCGAGCAGCAGCGCGAACAGGAGCGCAAGGCCCAGCATGATCGGCACCTGCACGGCGCCGAACAGAAGCACCCGCACGACCGATGCCCAGAACTCGTCGTTCTGGAAGACGGCAACGTACTGGGTCAGTCCGCCGAAGACCTGGGTGGCGGGTCCGAATGTGCCGTCGCGTTCCACCGTGAGGAATGACTGGTAGATCGCATAGGCAATCGGCACGATGTAGAAGAGCGCGAACAGCACGACGAACGGCCCGACGAAGGTCAGGATGGCGCGTCGCTGGCTCAGGCCCTTGCGCTTGGGCTTGCCGGGGCTCGCCGTTGGCAGCGAGGTGGCTGTCGACGTCGTTGTCATGGTGGCTCCTTATGCTGCGGGGATCTCAATGGTGC
>JAJAZI010000375.1 GCA_026785785.1 Microbacteriaceae bacterium | reverse complement strand
CGTGAGGGTGTCGTCGGTACCCTTGAAATTGACGAGCACAACAGAGACAACGCCCGAGCGAATACGTCGCACTAGATACCCTTCGTCGCGGCACTCCGGTCGCGGATGACGACACGACGTCGGCCGTTGTTCACACGCCATTGATCGTATCCGACGCCAGTTTCACTCGCGCGCGACCAGGCTCGTCGCAACCGCGGACCCTCGGCCCACGCAGATTCCCGGGGTCAGATATGGTAGATGGGGCAATCCACGACTCGAGAAGCCACTAACCTCTGGGTGCCCGTTTGATCGGGCGAACATCTCGAGTCGACGCACACGTTAAGGACGACAACCGCCATGCCAGAGCCCGTACTGGTCGAGATCCGCGTCGCGGACATCAACGACGACGAGGCCCGCCACTACGCGGAGATCGCCGGCGGAGCGCACGCCGACGGAGCTCTCGGTCGGATCGTGTTCTGCGTGTCGACCGACGACCTCGAGGAGGGCAAGGGCGACCCGTATGTCGCGCTCGGCCTCGGAAAGTACCTCATCCGCAAGGGCTGGGGGGTGTCGCTATGGCCGACGCGGCGCTGGCACGAGACGCCGGACCCGGAACCGACCATCGCCATCGTCATGCTTGAGTCCTTCATTCCCGGACTGCTGCCTCAATCGACGACGACGATCGCCTGGGTGCGCAACTGGACCGATGCGTGGGCGGCACTGCCGTATCTCGAGGAATTCGACGGAATCTGGTGCTCGTCCCCCGCCTCGGCCGACGTCATTCGATCCCGTTATTCCGGTCACATCTCTGTCGTCCCCATCGCGACGGATCTCGACTTGTTCTCACCCGATGACAACGCGCGCGTGCTGCCCGTCGTGACGACGGCGAACTACTGGGGTGTCGAGCGCCAGCTGCAGTCGGCTCTCGCCGCGGTCGCCGAAACTATCCCCGTCGTCTGGTTCGGCGCCAACGGTGAGCATCTCAAGCGCGCCGAATCGATCATCCACGCCGACCGGGTGAGCTTCTTCGGACTCGGCACGATCTATCGGCAGACCAAGATCGTCGTGGATGACCTCATCGAGGCGGCCTTCGCTTACGGCTCGCAGAACAGCCGCCTGTTCGAGTCGATCGCGTGCGGGGCGGTGCCGATCACGAACTCTGCAATCGGGCTCGATCATCTCGGGCTCGGTGCAGTGCCGAGCTACTCCGACGACCGGCCGTTGCCCGAGGTTATCGGCGCACTCCTCGACGACGAGGGCGCCCTGCGCGATCTCTCCGAGCGCCTGCGTCGTGTCGTGGTCGAGCGCCACTCATTCCGCCTTCGCGCGGACGAGGTTGCTCCTCTCCTCGACGAGGCGATCCAGCGATCGCACCTGCGCGGCGCCCGGCCGGGGGTGCTCGTGTGGGCCGCCGGGGAGCGCCTCAAACTCCAGGCGGCCGAGTCGATGCGGGACGGTCATCTCATCACCGTCCGACGACTCGAGCGGGAGCAGCTCGCGGAGCGCGCGCGCGCCGAGGCGGAACTGGCGGCACTCGAGCAGGAACGAGAGGTGGTGGTCGCCGAGCTGAAGAGCATCCTTGCGAGCCGGGCGTACCGGCTGGCGCTGCGACTCAGCCTCGCTGTTGCCCGACTCCGCCACTTGGGCACCAAGAGCAGATAGCGAACAGGGGCCTAGCCGAGGCTCACGTCCCAGCACTGCGCGGCGTCCGAGCCACCGGCGACGTTGACCGCAAAGATGCAGACGCGTCGCTCGCCTGGCGGAAGCTCGCCGATCGACACCGAGAAGGCATGGTCCGCGCCGAAAGGGCGGAACACCTCGGCCAGCGACGCCTTCGGCACATCGGCGGTGACCTTGTCCTTCAGCACACCGTCAACGTAGACGTGAATCCGGACCGGGTCGACCGTGTCCGGGTCGATGGCCCACCCGCGAACGCGAATCGTGTCGGTCGCCGCGGCAGACACCTCGTCGAGGTGGAGCAGTGGGGGGCCGGAGTAGGCCATCACCGCGCTGCACAGCGATGTCGTCGATCCACCCCCGACGTTGTTCGCCCGCACACAGACCTCGTGCGCTCCGGGAGCGATTCCCTTGAGGACAGTGCTGAACGCGTGCGCGTCCCCGTACCCGGGGAAGGCCGTGCCGAGGCTCGGTTTCGCGTCACTCGCCACGACAGTGGCCGAGAGGGCGCCGTCCACGTACACGCTGAGGCTCACGGGATCGACGACGTCGGGGTCGATGCTCCATCCGCGCAGCGTGATCGACCCGATCCCGGTGCCCTGGCGTTGATCGATATGGGTGATGGGCGATCCGGACGGCGCGACCGCGACACGGCACTGGGTGCTGTTGCCGCCGAGCCCGATGCCGATCGCGATTACACACACCTCGTGATCTCCGGGAGCGAGCCCCGTCAGCACCTTGGTGAAGGAGTGGTTCGCGCCGAAGCCATAGAACACGGTGGCAAGCGACTTCTTCGGGGCGTCCGCCGTGAACTTGTCGGCGAGCTGCCCGTCGACGTAGACGTGCACTCGAACCGGGTCGACGACATCGGGGTCGATTGCCCAGCCCCTGAGCGTGAGGGTACCGGGCGAACGAAGCGATGCCTCGTCGAGCCAGAGAAGCGGCGAACCGGACCTCATCGTGACGTCCCGGCATCCGATCGTGGTGTTCACGCCCGCGCCGACATTCACCGCTTGCAGGCACACGCGATGCTCCCCCGGGCTGATCCCGTCGGCCGCGAACTCGAAGCCGTGATCAGCCCCGAAACCGGGGTAGGCCGCGTCGAGCCCGGCCTTCGGCTTCGAGGCGACCTGCTCGGCGACGACCTTCGAGTCGACGAGCATGCGCACCGTCACGGGCGAGCTCGTATCGGGATCGAGCGCCCAGCCTCGGGCGTACACCTTGCCCGTGTAGGCGGCGACCTGGTCGACGATCCCGAAGGGGTTCCCCGCGGGCACCGTGACGGAACGGCAGTCGAGGAGGGTGTTCGACCCGGTGCCGACGTTGATGCCGAAGGTGCACACCGAGCGGACGCCGGGGGACAGCCCCGTCAGTGTCGTCTCGAAGCCGTGGTTGGTATTGCCAGCGCCGAGTCGGCCGGCGAGCTGGGGGGTCTCGATGTCGGCCGGCACGTTCGCCGCACCGACACCGTCCACGTAGACATGAACGCGGATGCTGTCCCGGCTATCGGGATCCACGGCCCAGCCCCTGACCTTGGCCGATCCGTATCCGGCAGTGACGTTCGCGACAACGCCGTAGGGGGAGCCGTTGCCGGTCGGCGATCCGAACCAGTCGCTGAAGATGCGCCAGAAGTTGCGGTTGCCGTAGGACGAGCAGGCGTCCCCGGTGCCATAGAGGTTCGTCATTGCCGCAGCGTTGGGAGTGTAGGGAGTGTAGATGTAGAGCGAGGCCGTGGCCTGGTTTCGGACGTAGACGGACTTTGTGCCGCAGTTGGCATTGGGGTGGAGCCGCACGTCGTTGGTACGACCGGCACGGATGCTCCACAGCGTCGGGGTCGTCGCGTAAACCTTGAACTGGTAGGCCGCGGAGTAGAGCTGGTTGAAGAACCCGTAGTACTTCGTATCGCAGGCGGCAGTGTCCGGGCAGCCGAATCCGGTCGCGATCTTGTACTTGGTGGCGGTGGGCGCCGTGGACCTGACGAGCCCCTGCTCCTTCTCGAGGAGAACGAGGAGCACCATCGGGTTGATGCCACACGCGACGCCGACCCGTTGGATGATTGACGCCGCCGACTCATTGGCACGGCCTGTATAGGCGGCGCACCGTCCCGCGACCGCGTTGCGCGACGTTGAGGTCGTGGAGTAGAAGCGCAGGCAGGTCGGTCCGGTGCTTGCCTTGCATACCGGCACCCTGGCATCGAGGAAGCTCTGGATCTGGGCGACGGACATCGCGGCCGAGTCCGAGAATACATGGTCGGCAATGATGTAGCCCGGGTCGAAGAGGCCCGAGTCGGCCGCCGCGGCCGGTTCCGGATCCGGATCCGATCCAGCGGTCACGACGAGCCCCATCGCGATCAACGCGCCGACCAGCAATGCGCTCAGTCCTCGACGAATGGCCACGTCGGCAGTCCCCCCTCGGCCCCTCACGCCAGAATCTGGCAATGTGGACCACTCATGTGATTGCGCCGCCCGGCCGTGGCCGCGCGGTCCCTAATTTGGACGTTAGTTGATTGTGAGCGCATCTGGCCAGAAAACGGGTCGAACACGCGGAGGGGCGGTGCCCGCGCACCGGGCCGAGGGGCCAGCGGAGGCGGGCTGGCTGTACTGTTGAGGCCAGACGACGAAATGAATATGGTGTGCAATGTCAGCGGAAGAACGATATGTCGCACTGAGTGCGCAGCCGATGATCGGCACATCCTCCTACTCCGGAACCCTGAGCGGGGCTTGGCGCTCACTGCGTGACATTCACGCCCACCGCGAGATGCTCGGGCTGCTGATCAGGCGAGACTTGAAGGCCCGCTACAAAGACAGCGCGCTGGGTTTCGTCTGGACTCTTATCCGCCCGCTCACCCAATTGGCGATCTACTACATCGTGATCGGCAAGTTTCTGTCCGCGGAGCGGGGCATTCCGGACTTCGCCGTCTACATCTTCACCGGACTGACCGCCTACAGCCTCTTCAGCGAGATCATCGGCGGATCGACGGCCTCGATCGTCGGAAACGCCGGTCTTATCAAGAAGGTCTATCTCCCCCGCGAGGTCTTCCCCCTCGCCAGCGTCGGCTCGGCCCTGTTCAACTTCATGATCCAGGTGGTGATCCTCCTCGCCGCGACGATCGCGGTCGGCGAGCCCCCGCTCACCGTCGAGATCTTCTATGTCATCCCGGCCCTGCTGGTCATTCTTACCTTCGGCACTGCCCTCGGCCTCCTGCTGTCGGCCGCCAACGTCTACCTTCGCGATATCCAGTACCTCGTCGAAGTCGTGCTGCTGATCATGCTGTGGGCCTCCCCGGTGGTCTATTCGTGGGAGATGGTGAAGAGCTTTGTGGGCGAGGGCCTGCTGCTCGAGGTCTACACGAACAACCCCGTGACACTCGCGGTGCTGGGATTCCAGCGAGCCTTCTGGGTTGGCGGTCACGATGCCGTGGCCTACCCTGAGGATCTTCTCCTTCGCCTCGTCATTGCGCTCGGCTTCGGGATTGTGTTCCTGTTCGGCTTCCAACGGGTCTTTTCCCGACTCCAAGGCAACTTCGCGCAGGAACTGTAAAAAATGGCAATCATCCCGCCCGTTGTCGTCCAGGCCACCAACGTGTCCAAGCGGTTCGTTGTGCGCAAAGACAACTCGATCAAGGAACGCCTCGTCACCTTTGGCCGAGTGGGGAGACGGCACCGCAAGGAATTCTGGGCCCTCCGCGACGTCGACCTCACGATCACGGCGGGCTCGACGATCGGTTTGATCGGGCACAACGGATCGGGCAAGAGCACATTGCTCAAGGTCATCGGCGGGATTATCGACCCGACTCATGGCGAGGTGAGCCGGCGCGGCCGGATCGCTGCCCTGCTCGAGCTCGGCGCAGGTTTCCACCCGGACCTCACCGGGCGCGAGAACGTGTTCCTCAACGCGTCGATTCTCGGCCTCACCAGGTCACAGACACAGCAACGACTGCCGGATATCCTCGCCTTCGCCGGCATCGGAGAGTTCATCGACACCCAGGTGAAGTTTTACTCCTCCGGCATGTACGTGCGGCTTGCCTTCGCCGTGGCCGTGCACACCGACCCCGACCTGCTGCTCGTTGATGAGGTTCTCGCCGTCGGCGACGAGGCCTTCCAGCGGAAGTGCCTCGACAAGATCCGCTCGTTCCAGCAGGAGGGCCGCACGATCGTGCTTGTCTCCCATTCGCTGGGGCAAGTCACCGAGATGTGCGACCGCGCCGTGCTGCTCAACAAGGGCGAGGTCGTGTTCGACGGAGAGCCCGCCGAAGCCGTGGCGCAATTCCGCAACATCCTCGAGGACCGCCGCCTTGCCGACGTCGCCAGAGAGCCGGAGAAGCCTGTCGCCGGAGGCCACATCGACAAGGCTGTGGTCTCCCCGATCGGCGGCGAGCCCGGCGACGACGTGCCCCCTGGCAGCGACCTCCGCATTCGGATCGAGCTGTCCAACGAGACTGAGATGCCGGACTGGGTGTGCGCGATTCAACTCGACAACGGGCTCGGACAAATCGTCTACGGGACGACCACGAAACGGCTCAACGTCGCCCTGCGGCCATTCACCGGCACCCGCACCGTCGAGTACATCCTCCGCGATGTGCACTTCGGGACCGGAAAGTACTTCGTGAACGTCTCGCTCATGGACCGTTACGGCGTCCACCTCCACGACCTTCCGCAGGCCGCGTCATTCAACGTTCCGGACTTCCCGCTCGCGGCGGGCACCGTGCACGCCACCCCGGAGTTCGTCGACTACGCGAACTAGCCCGCCCCGGGCCGTCGGCTCTTCAGCCCTTCGGGCCATACAGGAGATCGAAGAAGCGGGGTTTGAGATCGATCTGCGCGTGGAACTGGTTCGTCTCGTCCATCACGAATGAGATGTCGGCTTCGAGCTTCTCCAGCCGGTAGCCGTGACGTGTGGCGTAATAGTTCAGCCAGATGTCGTCGAGAAATCGGAATTCGTCGGGAATTCCGGTGAAGAACGCTTCGTCGGCGAAGATTCCCGCTCTGCACACCGAGCCACCAGGGCCGACATGGTCGACCCTGTCTCCGACGCCGGCCGGCGTGCGGTCCCAGTAGCTTTCGCCGACTGTCCAGGCCCACCAGCCCGTCACCGCTCCCGGATCGTACTGGGCCAGGGTCTCGCGCACGAATGACGAGGTGAAGTCCTCGTCGTCGTCGACGACGATGACCGGCACCTCCGGGCGGGTCACAGCAATCTTGCGAGCCCAGAAGAAGCGTGAGATCGACCCGAAGTTGACGGGACTCGTGACGAAGTCGACGCGGCGAAGGGCTCCACCGTCGGCGTCGTACTCTCGCAGTGCACTTACATACGCCTCGTGATCACGCCGGCTGTTGTTCCACAGGAACAACCTCACGCCATCGGGGTGGTCCTGGCTGTTCAGCAGTTCCAGGACGTTCCGGATTCGCGTCGGCCGGTTCCAGAGGCTTATCAGCACCAGGGCCTCGCGACCCTTGAGGGGACCATAGCGAAATGACTTCGCAGGGAAGCGGCCTTTGAGGTACCGGCCACGGATGAACAGCCAGACCCGGCGCTCCGCAAGCGCCTTGGCCCAGACCATCGCTCTCACTAGTTCATCCTAAGCGACAAGCACTGTCGGGGGCATCTGCACGGCGAAGCCCATGCACTGAAGCCTGCGCACGGTTTCGTCGGCGGTGATCGAATAGGTCGCGGTCAGCTTGAGCAGGGCCATCACCTCGCTCATGAACTCGCCTGCATTGAAGTCAAACGCGTCGCGAGTGACGAAAATCTTGGGGTTCTTGGTGGGCCCGACCTTGTCCGGTTCGTAACTCAGCTCTTCGTACATCTTCTCGCCGGGACGAAGACCGATGATCTTGATCTCCAGCGTCGGGTCCACCGCATGCACGAGTGACTTCGCGAGGTCGATAATCTTCACTGGCTCGCCCATGTCGAGCACGAAGATGTCGCTGTTCGCTCCCACGAAGGCGGATTGGATGATGAGGTGGCTCGCCTCATCGAGCGTCATGAAGAAGCGGGTCACGTCCTCGTGGGTGACCGTGAGCGGCTGCTTGGCGGCAATCTGGTTACGGAACGTCTCCATCACGCTGCCGTTGCTCTGGATGACGTTTCCGAAGCGAACCGCGTTGAATGACGTGACCTCGGCATCGCGGGCGAGTGACTCCATCATCAGCTCCCCGATCCGCTTCGTCGCACCCATGACGTTGACCGGATTGACGGCTTTATCGGTCGAGACCATTACGAAGTTCTTGACCTCGTGCCGGATCGCAAGCTCCATGAGGTTCAGGGAACCGCCGATATTGTTGTTGACCGCCGCGATCGGATTCTTCTCCATGAGGGGAACGTGCTTGTAAGCGGCCGCGTGGAAGACGACGTCTGGGGAGTACTCGGCGAAGAGGTGATCGAGCGCCTCGCGGTTCGTCACATCGGCAATGTGGAACCGCAGCGACTCGTGCGAGGAGAACTGCTGACCGAGGTAGAACATCCCATTCTCCCACCAGTCGACGCACACGACGACTTCGGGACCCATCGCCGCGATTTGGCGCACGAGCCGCGACCCGATCGACCCCGCGGCGCCGGTGACGAGAATCCGCTTGCCGGCGATGAAGTCGCGCGAGGAGAGAACATCGTGCTTGACCGGCTCTCGTCCGACGAGGTCGAGAACGTCGACGTCCGTGAGGTCGTCGATATTGATCGACTCCTTGGTCAGGATCTCGTAGGTCCGAGGGATGACGGCGATCTCGAGACGACCCAGAACGATCGTGCCGAGAAAATCGCGGATTGTGCGCGCGTCGCTCGAGGGGATCGCGAAGTAGACCAGATCGATCGAATGCCTCTCGACCACCTCGTTGACATCGCGCAGGGCGCCGAGAACATCGTCGCCCGTCACGACATCGTCGAGGTACCCGGCGACGACGAGGTCGCTGCGGCGCTCAATGTCGTTGGCAAGGGCAGTGCCGGCGCTGCCGCGACCCACAATCAGGATTCTCTTGTTCATTGAAAGCACCTTACCTGCCGCCTCAGGGGCGTATGACGCCGTCTATGCGGGACGGGTCACCGCGAGTCGGGCGAGGTAGTCGCCATAGCCGCTCTTCAGGAGCGGCTGCGCGAGAGCCTCCAATTGGGCGCTGTCGATCCAGCCTGCGCGCCAGGCGATCTCCTCGATGCAGCCGATCTTGTAACCCTGCCTGTCCTCAATCACGCGCACGAACTCCGTCGCCTGGACCATCGACTCGAACGTGCCGGTGTCGAGCCAGGCGGTCCCCCTGTCGAGCACCTGCACCTTGAGGAGCCCGGCCTCGAGGTAGCGCTCGTTGACCGTCGAGATCTCGAGTTCGCCCCGTGCACTCGGCGCGATCGTCTTCGCGATCTCGACCACGGAGTTGTCATAGAAGTACAGGCCGGGCACCGCGTAGTTGCTCTTGGGAACTGCGGGCTTCTCCTCGATGGACACCGCGGTGAAGTGGTCGTCGAACTCGACAACGCCATAGGAGCGCGGGTTGGAGACGTGGTACGCGAAGATCAGCGCCCCGTCGATCTCCCCGTTCTCTCGGAGGGACGCGCCGAGGCCAGCGCCGTGGAAGATGTTGTCACCGAGCACGAGGGCGACACTGTCGTCGCCGATGAACTCCTCGCCGATGATGAACGCCTGGGCGAGCCCGTCCGGGGACGGCTGCACCGCGTACTCCAAGCGGATGCCGAGGCTCTCACCATCGCCGAGCAGCGCCCTGAACTGGTCGCGGTACTCGGGCGTCGTGATGATCAGGATCTCCCGGATCCCCGCCATCATGAGCGTCGACAAGGGGTAGTAGATCATCGGCTTGTCATAGATCGGCATCAGCTGCTTCGAGATGCCCTTGGTGATCGGCCAGAGGCGGGAGCCGGACCCGCCGGCCAGAATGATTCCGCGCATGATCAGATCCCGTCGTTCAGTGAGGCGTAGAAGGCGCGAGCTGCGTCCCAGGTCGGCAGGATGCCGGCCGCGGCAGCCTCGGCGAGGCTCGGGGCATCGGTGTCCTTGGAGGAGAGGAGCAGCTCGCCGGCCGCCGCGGGGAAGACGAGGCCGATGGCGGGGTCGAGCGGGTTGATGCCGTGCTCCCTGCCCGCGTTGAATTTCGAGGTGACGAGGTAGCTGACGGTGGCGTTGTCGGTCAGCGCGACGAAGCAGTGCCCGAGGCCCTCCGCGATGTAGATGGCGCGACGGTCGGTGTCGTCGAGGAGCACCGAGTCCCACTGACCGAACGTCGGCGACCCCACCCGGATGTCGATCACGAAGTCGAGCACGGCGCCATGCGTCGCCGTGACGTACTTGGCCTGGCTCGGCGGGATGTCGGCGAAGTGGATGCCACGCACCGAGCCGCGCTTCGACACCGAGGTGTTCGCCTGCGCGACCTGCAGAGAATGCCCGATTACCTCTTCGAGCCGGTCGAATCGGTACCACTCGAGGAACACACCGCGGTCATCGCCGAATTGCTTGGGCGTGATCTCGTAGGAGTCCGGGACAGAAAGTTCGCGGATTTGCACGCTGTGCAGTCTATCAACCAGCCGCGGCAGCACGGCCAGCGCAGCGGATGCTCCCGTGAGCGCAACGGCTATGATTGGGCGTTCCATGGCCAAATTGACTCCAAACACTCGGCCGCGCGTGGCGATTGTGACCGTGAGCTTCGGATCGGGCGCCGTCCTGTCTGGCTTCCTGGCCTCTGTCGGCGAGGCATCCGCTGTCGACCCTCTCGTGGTCGTCGCCGACAACAAGCCTGTCGGCGACAGTGCCGTTGCGGGGCAGGCCGAGGAATTCGGGGCGACCTACCTGCCGCTGGGATCGAACGCGGGGTATGGCGGCGCGATGAACGCCGCGGTGGCGGTCCTGCCCCCATCGGTGCAATGGGTGCTCATCAGCAATCCCGACGTCGTGCTCGGCGAGGGATCGATCGACGCCCTCGTGCGCGCCGGAGACGCCGACCCCGTGATCGGCGCGGTCGGACCGGCGATTCTCACCGCAGAGGGGGCTGTCTACCCCTCGGCACGATCGGTGCCGTCCCTGCGCACCGGCGTCGGCCACGCGCTCTTCGCCAACCTGTGGGTCGAGAACCCGTGGAGCCGCGCGTATCGACGAGACGCCGACGAGGCGCCGAAACCACGTGACGCCGGTTGGCTCTCCGGCGCCTGCCTGCTCGTGCGCCGGACGGCCTTCGACTCGCTCGGCGGATTCGATCCCGGGTTCTTCATGTACTTCGAGGACGTCGACCTCGGCTACCGCCTGGGCAAGGCCGGATTCCGCAACCTCTACGAGCCCTCCGCTCAGGTCACCCACACGGGAGCCCACTCGACCGGGGCGGAATCGGGTCGAATGATCACCGCCCACCACGACAGTGCCCGCCGCTTTCTCGGCAAGAAATACCCGGGCCCGCTGCTCTGGCCGGTGCGCCTCGCGCTCACTATCGGGCTCCGCGTGCGCTCGATCGTCGTGCGCCGCAAACTCCACCACTGAGTAGAATCGACGGCGGCGTCGCAATTTCGCCGAAAGGAATCCCCATGAAAATTCTCGTCACCGGCGGGGCCGGTTTTATCGGCTCGAACTTCGTCAGGCGCACCCTCGAGGACGCCTATAAGGGACTCGACGGCGCCGAGGTCGTGGTGCTCGACTCCCTCACCTACTCCGGCAACCTGGAGAACCTCGTCTCGGTCGCCGACTCTCCGCGGTACACCTTCGTGCACGGCGACATCCGCGATGCCGCCCTGCTCGACACCCTCTTCCCCAGCATCGACGCGATCGTGCACTTCGCGGCGGAGTCCCACGTCGACCGCTCGGTGCGCGACGCGTCGATCTTCGTCGAGACGAACGTGCTCGGCACCCAGCAACTGCTCGACGCGGCGCTGCGCAACGATGTGAAGCGCTTCGTGCACGTCTCGACCGACGAGGTCTACGGCTCGATCGCCGCAGGATCGTGGGACGAACAGCGCCCGCTCGAGCCCAACTCCCCCTACTCGGCGT
>JAJAZI010000374.1 GCA_026785785.1 Microbacteriaceae bacterium | reverse complement strand
CTGTGTCGTGGAGACGAAGCGGGGCCCGGTCGAGATCGCGCTGGCCGACGTCGCCCTGGCCAAGGCGGTTCCGCCGCCACCCGAGCCACGCCGGCCGCCACCCGAACCGCGCTGAGCCGCCAGCCCAAGCCACGCTGAACCGCCACCCGAACCACGCAAGGCCGCCGCCCGAATCCCGCCGAGCTGCCGCCCAACCACGCTGAACCGCCATCCGAGCCACGCCGAACCGCCATCCGAGCCACGCCGGCCGCCGGCCGCACCACGCCGAGCCGCCACCCGAACCACGCAAAGCCAACGCCCGAGCCGCCACCCGAACCACGCTGAGCCGCCCTTCCGCTACCCAGCCCGCGGCATCCGTCAGTCGACCACCGCGGCCAGCCCATCGATGCCTGTCACGACGTGGTCGGGGGCGGCGAAGTAGCTCGGGTAGGCCGCCCCACTGCGATTCACCCACGCCGTGCGGAGGCCGGCGAGGGATGCGCCGTGGATGTCCCACGGGTGCACCGCGACCAGCAGCATGTCGGCTGGGGCGGCCCCGCAGCGCACGACGGCGTGAAGGTAGGCCGCGCGGGCCGGCTTCCAGACCGGCGCGTTCTCGACCGTGAGGAAGGCCTCGAACTGGTCGGCGAGCCCCGCGTCGCCGAGGAGTTTCTGCGCGATCTGCGCCGAGCCGTTGGTGAGGGTCACGAGCCGGTGCCTCGACGCCCCGAGTGCGCGGACGCCCGGCGCGACGTCGGCGTGGAGTCCCAGCTCCCGGAACCCGCCGAGGATGTGGCTCACCGCGTCGCCGGGCTCGCGGTCGAGCGGGAAGCCGCCGAGACGCGCGCGCAGCAGTTCGGCGGCGATGGTCGCGAACGGGGCGCTCGAGCCGGCGGCGGCGAGCGCGAACCCGTCGCGGAGAAGCGCGGCGAACCACTCGCCCGCGAGGTGCGGCGGCGCCCCGACATCGCCGAACCGCAGCGCGAGCGGTGCCATGTCGCTCAGGGTCTCGTTGACGTCGAACACAATGACGGCGGGGCGTGAGGGCATGGTGGTCTCCGATATTCGGTACGCGGTCGGGGCCCGAACGACTCCAGACCACTCCATCCTCCCCCATGCACGCGCGAGCTGCCGGGCGAGCCCGCGCGCCCGGCGCCGAGGACTGGCAAGCTGGTGCCTGACGCCCGCCGAACGGCTCCGGGCGGGAATCGGATGCCGCTGGCATCAGTAACGGGCACGGGAAAGGTGACAGCGATGTCGAAGCCAGAGACGACCGCGGTGCACCTGCGACCCGAGTGGGAGGCGCTGACGCGCCATCACGAGCAGGTCGCGGGCAACAGCATCCGCTCCCTCTTCGACGCCGACGCCGCGCGCACCGACGCCCTCACCTTCGAGTCCGCCGGCCTCGTGCTTGACGCCTCGAAGAACCTGCTCACGACCGAGACCATCGGCCTGCTCTGCGATCTGGCCCGGGCGACCGGCGTTCCCGAGCGCATCGAGCAGATGTTCGCTGGCGAGCGCATCAACGTCACGGAGAACCGGTCGGTGCTGCACGTGGCACTGCGCGCGGCTCGCGGCGAGAAAATCGTCGTCGAGGGCGAGGATGTCGTCGCGCCCGTGCACGCGGTGCTCGACGCGATGGGCGACTTCGCCGACAGCATCCGCCACGGGGACTTCCGCGGACACACCGGCAAGCGCATCCGCACGATCGTGAACATCGGCATCGGCGGATCGGACCTCGGCCCGGCCATGGCCTGCGACGCCCTCGCCGCCCACAGCGACCGCAACCTGACGCTGAGGTTCGTGTCGAATGTCGACGGCGCCGACATCGACGAGGCGCTGCTGCACCTGGACGCCGAGGAGACGCTGTTCATCGTCTGCTCGAAGACGTTCACGACCCTCGAGACGCTCACCAACGCGCGCACCGCCCGCGACTGGCTGCTCGAGCGCCTCGGCGATCCCGCGGCGGTCGAGAAGCACTTCGTCGCCGTGTCCACCAACTCCACCGAGGTCGCCGCGTTCGGCATCGACACCGCGAACATGTTCGGCTTCTGGGACTGGGTGGGCGGCCGCTACTCGATGGACTCCGCCGTCGGCCTGTCGCTGCTCATCGCGATCGGCCGCGACGGGTTCGCCGACCTGCTCGCCGGGTTCCGCGCGATGGACCAGCACTTCCGCACGGCGCCGCTCGAGCAGAACCTGCCGGTGCTGCTGGGCCTGATCGGGCTCTGGTACAACAATTTCTGGGGTGCTGAGACCAATGCGGTGCTGCCTTACAGCCAGTATCTGGCACGCTTCCCCGCCTACCTGCAGCAGCTCGACATGGAGAGCAACGGCAAGTCGGTCGGCCTCGACGGCGAGCCGGTGCCGGTGCAGACGGGCCCGATCGTCTGGGGCCAGCCGGGCACCAACGGGCAGCACGCCTTCTTCCAGCTCATCCATCAGGGCACCAAACTCGTGCCGTGCGACTTCATCGGGTTCCTGCGCCCCGTGCGCCGGGTCGGCGACCACCATGCGCTGCTCATGGCGAACATGTTCGCGCAGACCGAAGCGCTCGCGTTCGGCAAGTCCCTCGAGGAGGTGCTCGCGTCGGGGG
>JAJAZI010000373.1 GCA_026785785.1 Microbacteriaceae bacterium | reverse complement strand
GTCCTCGCGTCATAACCACCCCACCGGAACAGCAGGTGCCCGCCCGGGCGATCGGCGTGATTATCGTCGCGGCCGGAAGCGGCTCCAGACTCGGCCTCGACACGCCCAAGGCGCTCGTCCCGGTCGCGGGCACGTCGATACTCGAGCGCGCCCTGCGCCGGGTGTTCGGTATGCGCACACCGGCGCAGGTGGTCGTTGTCGCGCCCGCAGACCAGCTCGCCGAGGCGCGCGTGCTCTGCGAGAGCGTCGCGGGTGTCGCCGGCGACCACCTGACGGTCGTCGCCGGCGGCAGCACCCGCCAACGGTCGGTGGCCGCCGGCCTCGCCATGCTCGACGAGTCGGTGCGCACCGTGCTCGTGCACGACGCCGCCCGCGCATTCACCCCGTCGATCCAGTTCGAGCTCGTCGCGTCGGCGGTGGAGGAGACCGGTACGGGGATCATCCCCGGCCTCGCGGTCAGCGACACCATCAAGCAGGCGGATGCCGCGAGCTCCGTGGTGCGCACCCTCGACCGATCCGAGCTCGTGGCCGTGCAGACGCCTCAAGGGTTCCCGCGGATCGAGTTCGTCGCGGCCTACGGGGCTGCGACCGAGGACTACACCGACGACGCGGCGTTGTTCGCGGCAGCTGGGCATCCGGTCTCGATCATCGCTGGCGACGTGCTCGCCTTCAAGATCACCACCCCGTGGGACCTCCGACGCGCCGAGGGACTCGCCCGCGAGTCCGGCGGCAGCGCTGCGGCCGTGCGCACGGGCGTCGGGATCGACGTGCACGCCTTCGACGCCGACAGCCCGCTCTGGCTCGGCGCGCTGTACTGGCCCGGCGAGCCCGGGCTCTCCGGCCACAGCGACGGAGACGTGCTCAGCCACGCGATCTGCGACTCGCTGCTGTCAGCTGCCGGCCTCGGCGACATCGGCTCCCGGTTCGGCACCGACGACGACCGCTACGCGGGCGCGCACGGCGACGTCTTTATCCGCGAGACGGTCGCCATCCTGGCCGGCGCGGGATTCGAGATCGGCAACGTCGCCGTGCAGGTCGTCGCCCGTCATCCGAAGCTGGCCGCCCGCCGGGACGAGCTCGAGGCCCACCTCGGCGACCTCGTCGGTGCACCGGTGAGCGTGTCGGCCACGACGACCGATGGACTCGGGTTCACTGGCAGGGGAGACGGCATCGCCGTCATCGCCACCGCCCTTGTGCAGCGCAGTCGTTAAGCTGTCCCAGTGACCCTGCGCCTCTACGACTCCAAGTCACAGACCCTGCTCGACTTCGCACCGGTGACCCCTGGGCATGTCGGCATCTACGTCTGTGGTCCGACGGTGCAGTCTTCGCCGCACATCGGACACCTTCGCTCCGCCCTCGTCTACGACCAGTGGCGGCGCTGGCTCACCTACCGCGGTTTCAACGTGACCCTCGTGCGCAACGTCACCGACATCGACGACAAAATACTCGACCGCGCCTCCGGCACGATCGAGGAGTGGTGGGCGCTCGCCTACCGCTATGAGCTGGAGTTCAGCGCTCAGTACGCGCGCATCGGCATCCTGACCCCGACCTATGAGCCGCGCGCGACCGCGAGCGTGCAGCAGATGCAGGACCTCATCGCCGAACTCATCGAGAAGGGGCACGCCTACCCAGCCGACGACGCCTCCGGCGACGTGTACTTCGACACCCGCTCCTGGCCCGCCTATGGCGAGCTCACCCGCCAGAGGCCCGGCGACATGGTCGCGGCTGCCGACGCGGACCCCCGCGGCAAGCGCGACGTGCGTGACTTCGCCCTGTGGAAGGGCGCGAAGCCCAGCGAGCCGCTTTCGGCCTCCTGGCCGTCGCCCTGGGGTGCCGGCCGACCCGGCTGGCACATCGAGTGCTCCGCGATGGCATCCCGGTACCTCGGAGACCAGTTCGACATCCACGGCGGAGGCCTCGACCTGCGCTTCCCGCACCACGAGAACGAGCTCGCCCAGTCGACCGCCGCCGGCCGGCCGTTTGCCAACTACTGGGTGCACAACGGGCTCGTCAACGTCACCGGACAGAAGATGTCGAAGTCGCTCGGCAACTCGATCTTCGCCGTCGAGTTCCTCGAGTACGCGGCGCCGCTCGTCGTGCGCTACTATCTCGGCGCGGCCCACTACCGGTCGACGATCGACTACCACGACGGCTCGCTGATCGAGGCGGAAGCAGCCCTCGAGCGCATCGAGGTATTCCTGCACCGTGCCGAACGCCGGCTCGCCGGCACCCGGTTCGAGGGTGGAGGGGTCGAGATCGTGCCCGCGGCCTTCGCCGTCGCGATGGACGACGACCTCGCCATTCCTCAGGCGCTCGGGGTGCTCCACGAGCACATCCGCGCCGGGAACGCCGCCCTCGACTCCGAAGACCTCGCCGTCGCCGCAACGCTGCGCGGTGAGGTGTTCGCGATGACCGAGGTGCTCGGCATCAATCCGCTCTCACCCGAATGGCAGCGCGACGACGACTCGCGTGCAGCCTCGGCGCTCGACGCACTCGTGCGGGCGCTGCTCGAGCAGCGAGAGGCCGCGCGCACCACCCGCGACTTCGGCGCGGCCGACCGGATCAGAAATGACCTGGCCGCCGCTGGCATCCAGATCGAAGACACCCCGACGGGGCCCAATTGGAGTTTTGAATAATGAAGAGCAGCGGCAACAAGCCACGCGCCGGAGCAGTACGCAAGACCCGTAAGGGCCCGCAGGTCGGCTCGGGCGGCCAGGGGCGCCAGGCGCTCGAGGGCAAGAAGCCCACCCCGAAGGCCGAGGATCGGCCGTACCACCCCGCGGGCAAGCGCAAGGCGGCCCAGGAGCGCTTCGTCGGCGCCGGCGGGCGCTCGGGCGGAGCCCCGCGTAACGACAACAGCCAACGCCCGCAGCAGCGTCGAGGCAAGCCGGCCGGCTCCTCGGGAGTGGCCGCGGATATCGAGGTCGTTACCGGCCGCAACTCGGTCGTCGAGGCGCTACGCGCGAACATCCCCGCATCCACCCTCTACGTCGCGACGCGCATCGAGGTGGACGACCGGGTCAAGGAGATCCTCAACCTCGCTACGAAGCGGGGGCTGCCGATCCTCGAGGTCATGCGCCCGGAACTCGACCGCCTCGCGGGCTTCGACTCAGTGCACCAGGGCGTCGCCCTGAAGGTGCCTCCGTACGAGTACGCGCACCCCATCGAGCTGCTCGACAAGGTCATCTCCCGCGGCCAGGTGCCGCTGTTCGTCGCCCTCGACGGCATCACCGACCCGCGCAACCTCGGCGCGATCATCCGGTCCGTCGCGGCCTTCGGCGGCCAGGGTGTCATCGTGCCCCAGCGCCGGTCGGTCGGGCTCACGGCATCCGCGTGGAAGACCTCCGCCGGCGCCGCCGCACGCACGCCCGTCGCGATGGCCGCGAACCTCACCCAGACGCTGAAGGCGCTCAAGGAGCGCGGCGTGTTCGTGCTCGGTCTCGACGGCGGGGGTGACGTGGAGCTGCCCGGGCTGACCTGGGCGAAGGAGCCGCTCGTGATCGTCGTCGGCAGCGAGGGCAAGGGCCTGTCGCGCCTCGTGACCGAGACCTGCGATGCGATCGTGTCGATCCCGATCAACTCGTCGACCGAGTCGCTCAACGCGGGTATCGCGGCATCCGTCACGCTGTACGAGATCTCGAAGCTGCGGGCCAAGAAGAAATAGCGCCACCAGCACTCCTGGGCTTTCACTATTCAGGAGTCTGGCGGCTGGTGTGACGTCGATGGGGCCGCCAGCCTCGCGAAATGCGTCACGCGAGTGGTTTGGCGCATTTTCTGTCGGTGGGGAGGCTTCTGGCCGCAGGTGCCGCGGCTGGCCGCCCGGTCACTCCTGAATGATGAAAGCGACCGGTCTGAATAGTGAAAGCTGCCGGCGCGAATCGTGAAGCAGCGGCGGGTTAGACCCTCGCGCGCCAGTCGTCCTCGTCGATGACCTCGACGGGAAGTGTGAGGGTTCCCGTGACGGGATCGATCATGGTCGCCTCGTCGCGGCGGAACCGCAGCACGTTCTCGATGTACGAGCCGACCGCCTCCGCGAGGGGCACGTCGCGACTCTCGTTCTGTGACAGGTACCAGCGGTGCTCGAGCATCTGGTGATACATCTCCGCCGGCTCGAGGCGCCCCTTGAGATCCCTCGGGACCGCGCGCACGACCGGCTCGAACACCGTCGCGAGCCACTCGTGCGCGACCATCTCCTCGTCGAGGTCCTTGCCGGTGAGCGTCGCGGCGTAGGAGTCGAGGTCGTTGAGCAGCCGCCTGGCCTGGTTCTCCTGCGCATCGAGCCCGGTGAGCCGCAGCAGGCGCCGGGAGTGGTGCCCCGCGTCGACGACCTTCGGCTGAATCCGCACCTGCGTGCCGGTGTCATCCGTCTTGATCGCGAGCTCCTCGATATCGAAGCCGAGGTCGTTGAGGCGCTCGACGCGCTGGCTGATGCGCCAGCGCTCGGAGGACGCAAACGACTCCGATCCGGTGAGCTCCGTCCAGAGGCTGCGGTACGCGGCGACGATCCCGTCGCTCACCTCGACCGGGTCGAGGGACTCGTCGGTGCGTCCGCCCGCGGCAAGGTCGAGCAGTTCACCGGCGATGTTGACGCGGGCGATCTCGAGGTCGTTCTCCCGCTGTCCGTTCGACAGCCCGTTGTAGAGCTGCCCCGTTTCGGCGTCGACGAGATACGCGGCGAACGCGCCGGCGTCGCGACGGAAGAGGGTGTTCGAGAGTGACACGTCGCCCCAGAAGAAGCCGATCATGTGCAGCCGCACGAGCAGCACGGCAAGAGCGTCGACCAGGCGCGTGGCCGTGTCGTCGCGCAGGCGCTGGGAGTAGAGGGCCCGGTAGGGGAGCGAGAACTTGAGGTGGCGGGTGACGAGCACGGCCTCGAGGGGTTCGTCGTCGTCGTCGGTGCGGTTCGTGATGACCGCGATCGGGTCGACGCATGGCACATCAAGACGCTGCAGGCGTCGAAGCATCTCGTACTCGCGGCGGGCGAGTTCGCCCGACGTCTCCTTGATGGCGATGACATAGCCGCTCAGGTGCACGAAGCGCACGAGGTGCCGAGAGATCCCCTTGGGCAGCGCGGCAATGCTGTCGTCGGGCCAGGTGTCGAGCGGACGGTTCCAAGGCAGGTCGAGCAGTGCGGGGTCGACGATGGCCGACGTGATGTTGAGCGAGCCGCTCATGGAATGATCCTGACTGAGTTGAGGGGCCGAACGAAGGCGAGCCTGCCGAGATCTCAGGTACAGAAGATCTCGACAGGCTCGACGGGGCGGTTCTGCGATGCTAGGCGGTGATCTGCTTGTTCAGGCGCAGGCCCGACTCCACGTCGAAGACGTGGATGTGCTTGGGCTCCGGGGTGATGAAGACAGTGTCGCCGGCAAGCGGGTGGATGCGGCCGTCGACGCGCGCGACGATGTCGACGCGGCTTCCCTCGATGTCCGTGTGGCCGTAGAGGTAGCCATCGGCGCCAAGCTCTTCGACCAGGTCGACCTCGACCGAGAGGCCCTCGCCCGACGTCGACACCGAAATGTCTTCGGGGCGGACGCCGATCGTGGCCTTCTTGCCGGTGCTCGCCTGAAGCACCTCGCGCTCGACGGGAGCGATCGCCGTTCCGAACGCGATGCCGGTCTCGACGATGTTCGCCTCGAAAAGGTTCATCGCGGGCGAGCCGATGAAGCCAGCAACGAAGACGTTGTTGGGCTTTTCGTACAGGTCGCGGGGCGTTCCGACCTGCTGCAGGATGCCGTCCTTGAGAACCGCGATGCGGTCGCCCATGGTGAGTGCCTCGGTCTGGTCGTGGGTCACGTAGACCGTAGTGACGCCGAGGCGGCGCTGGAGCGACGCGATCTGCGTGCGAGTCTGCACACGGAGCTTGGCGTCGAGGTTCGACAGCGGCTCGTCCATGAGGAACACCTGCGGCTGGCGCACGATCGCGCGGCCCATGGCAACGCGCTGGCGCTGGCCACCGGAGAGCGCCTTCGGCTTGCGGCCGAGGTACGGCTCGAGGTCGAGCAGCTTCGCGGCCTCGAGAACGCGTTTGGCGCGCTCATCCTTGTTGACGCCGGCGATCTTGAGCGCGAAGCCCATGTTCTCGGCGACGGTCATGTGCGGGTAGAGCGCGTAGTTCTGGAAGACCATGGCAATATCACGGTCCTTCGGCGGGACGTCCGTGACGTCGCGATCGCCGATCAGGATGCGTCCGTCGTTGACCTCTTCGAGTCCGGCGAGCATCCGGAGCGAGGTGGACTTGCCACAGCCAGACGGTCCGACGAGGACCAGGAACTCGCCGTCGGCGACCGAGAGGTCGAGGGCGTCTACCGCCGGAATGGTTGACCCCGGGTAGAGGCGAGTTGCCTTGTCAAAAGTGACTGTGGCCATGGTTGTTCTTCTCCTTCACCGGCAGGTACGTGCCGGACGATCCTTCGTGAATGGATGTGGGACGACGTGGCATCCCGGCGCGAGCAACAGCGCTCCGCAACGCCATTATGGCAGGGATTGCCCGAACGGGGGTAGGTCGCTCCCAGTTGGGGTGGTTAGGCTGGGGCGGCAGTTCTCCGGTTTCAAGGTGAGGGTTAATGACAAACGACGGCACCGGCGAAGGCCAGCTGAGCAAGAACCAGAGGCGCGCGGCCGCACGGGAGAAGGCTAAGACGCTGCGGGAGACGCAGAAGAAGAAGGAACGCCGCGGACGGCTGATCCTTCAGGGTGGCCTCATCCTCGTCTCTCTGGCGATTGTTGCAACGGTCACTCTGGTCATCATCAACTCGATCAAGCCCCCGGCATCCGGCCCGCTGAACATGGCTAGCGACGGCGTGCTCATCGGTGAGAGCTTCGAGGTCGAGAGGACCTCAGCGCTCGACGCCGGGGCGGAACCGATTGCCAGCACCCCCGCCCCGGAGAGCGAGGCTCTCGCAATCCAGATCTGGGTGGATTACCAGTGCCCGGTGTGCGCGATCTTCGATGAAACCAACAACGAGCAGATCAACACCCTCGTGGAGCAGGGGGCGGCGACCCTCGAGATCCACCCCGTCGCGATTCTCGACCGTGCCTCGCTCGGCTCCCGCTACTCGAGTCGATCGATGAATGCCGCCGGATGCGTCGCGAATTACGTTCCCGAGGACTTCCTCGCCTTCAACACGGCTCTGTTCAAGAACCAGCCGGAGGAGCAGACCGCCGGCCTCGACGACGCGCAGCTCATCGAGCTCGCTCGGGATGCCGGTGTCGCGCAGCCGTCGCGCGTCGCGGACTGCATCGAGGAGGGCCGATTCGAGAGCTGGACCGCGTCCGTGACCGAGCGAGCTGTCAGCAACCCCGACCTGCTCAACGAGCAGGGCCAGTTCGGCACTCCGACCGTGCTGGTGAACGGCGTGCGGTACACGGGCGTCCCGAACGATGCGACCGCGTTCGCGCAGTTCATCGCCGAGGCCGACGGTGCCGCGTTCTCGGAGAAGTCGTCGGGCTCGCCCTCTCCCGCACCGTAACGTCACCCCGTGAGCGCGTCGCCGTGAGAAAGCTGTGAGAAACGAGTCCTGCTTCACCTAAGCAGATCGAGGTCTCGATCTACGACCTGGCGCCCTACTCGAACAGCAAACTACGGAGCCCCCTGTCGGATTCGAACCGACGACCCCCGCTTTACAAGAGCGGTGCTCTGGCCAACTGAGCTAAGGGGGCGAATGCGCTCCTTATGTTAGCCGGGACCGGGGTGGCTCCCGCTGACGGTCACAGCGTGCTGAGGAACTCCCGCGGGTCGACCCGCGGCTTCGGGGCCTCGTTCGGCTCGTCGGGGATGCCGCCGACGTAGAGCCAGCCGAGCAGTTGCTCATTGTCGGCCAGGCGGTGGGCGCGGCGAACGTCCTCGCTGCGGGTCAGCAGTCCGGTGCGCCACATGACGCCCCAGCCGGCCTCGTCGAGCAGGAGGGAGAGCAGGTGGCCGATCCCGGCCGCCGTCGCCCCCTGCTCCCACGGCGCGACCTTGGGGCTCGGGCGGATGCACTCGACGATCGCGAGCAGCAGCTCGGCGCGCAACGGCTTCGCCGCGATCTTCTCCGCCGCCGTACCCGTTGCCCCGCTGGCGGCCGCGAGAGCATCGCCGAGACGCCGACGGGCATCACCGCGC
>JAJAZI010000372.1 GCA_026785785.1 Microbacteriaceae bacterium | reverse complement strand
CTCTGGGACGGCGTCGTCGCCGCGGCATCCTACGACGGCTTCTTCGAGCTCAAGCGCTCCCGCACCCGGGGCCCCATCTTCGACTGATGATCGATCACGCCGAGGCGCTCGCCGCTGTGCTGTTGCACGAGAGCGTTCCGGCGGAACAGCTGGTCTCCGGCCAGCCGACTACCGGATCCGTCGCGGTCGGTACCTTCGCCGGCCGGGAGTAGGGGGTGTGGGAGATGTCGCCCGGTGCGATGTCCGATGTCGAGGTGGATGAGCTGTTCGTCGTCGTCGCCGGAGCCGGGCGAATCGAGTTCGCTGACGGCTCGGCCCCGGTCGAGCTCAGGCCGGGGTCGGTGGGCCGTTTCGACGCCGGCACCCGGACCGTCTGGACGGTCTCGGAGAAGCTGAGGAAGATCTACCTCGCCTGACTGCTCCTAGACTTCGGGTCATGCGAATCCATATCGCCACCGACCATGCCGGGCTCGATTTCAGCCGCGACCTCCAAGCGCACCTCCGCGGTGCCGGGCACGAGGTCATCGACCACGGGCCGGAGAGCTACGACCCGCTCGACGACTACCCGAGCTTCTGCATCAACGCCGCGCTCGCCGTCGTTGCGGAGCAGTCGGCCGGGGTCCCGGCCCTCGGTGTCGTCTTCGGCGGCTCCGGCAACGGCGAGCAGATCGCGGCGAACAAGGTCACCGGGGCTCGCGCCGCACTCGTCTGGAGCGACGCGACGGCGAGGCTCGCCCGGGAGCACAACGACGCGAACGTGATCTCGATCGGTGCCCGCCAGCACACGCTAGATGAGGCGAAGGCCTTCATCGACGCGTTCATCACGCAGCCATTCACGAACGAGGAGCGCCACGCGCGCCGGATCGCGCAGCTCGCCGAATACGAGCGCATGGGGTGTATCGCCGGGTACCGCATCGACGCGGCCGCGACGCGCGAGCCCGGAACCGAGTAGCCAGATGCCGGAAGGTCATTCCGTCCACCGCATCGCCCGGCAGTTCCGTCTGCACTTCGTGGGCAAGCGGGTCTCGGCGTCCTCGCCGCAGGGCAGGTTCGCGGCGGGGGCAGCGGAGCTCGACGGGCACGTGGTGACGGATGCTCGAGCGGTCGGCAAGCAGATGTTCCTCGAATTCGACCACGAGCGCTGGCTGCGGGTGCACCTCGGCATGTACGGCGCCTGGGACTTCGCGGGCGACATCACGGCCGACGCGACCGTGCTCGCCGCGAACGGACGCATGGGCCAAACCAACCAGCTGGGCACGCCGGGCCAGAGCGGCAAGCCGAACCAGAGCGGCAAGCCGGGCCAGAGCGGCGAGCCGCGGAGCGATGGCGCACCGAGTCTGAACGCCCCCGTCGATGCTGCGGGGGAGGACTCGCTCCACAGCATCGGCGCGCCCCGTGTCGCCCGCCTGCGCATGGCGGAGCAGGAGAAGCTCGGGCCCGCCGCCGACACCTTCCCGCCCGAGCCGATCGGCGCCGTGCGGGTGCGGCTGCTCACCCACGACACCGTCGCCGACCTGCGCGGTCCGACCGCGTGCGAGGTCCTGAGCCCGGAAGAGGTCCAGGCCGTGATCGGTCGGCTCGGACCCGACCCCCTCGTCGATCCCGGCAAGCGCGGCGAGGACCGCGTCGTCGCGGTCGTGCGCAGGAAGCCGACGCCGATCGGGCTGCTGCTCATGGACCAGTCGGTCGTGAGCGGGATCGGCAACGTCTACCGCGCGGAGCTCTTGTTCCGGGCGCGCCTGAACCCCCACACGCCCGGCCGGGACGTGCCGGAGGAGACGGTGCGGATGCTGTGGCGTGACTGGTCGAAGCTCCTCAAGCTCGGAGTTCAGCAGGGCCAGATGATGACGATGGATGGGCTGGGCGCGAAGCAGAAAGCTGCGGCGCTCGCCCACCGGGACGACCGGCACTGGGTCTATCACCGCGCTGGCCTCCCGTGCCGGGTGTGCGGAACGCCCATCGCCGTCGAGATGGCCGCGGGGCGCAAACTGTACTGGTGCCCGAAGGATCAGGCTTGACCCGCTGGCACGACGAGCGAGTCTTTCGCCAGAGCCGCCGCGGTGAGAGAAGATTGTGCGATGCGCAACACTCCCCAGTACGTGCTCGATGATCCGGATGAGGTCCGCCGGCTCATCCGCGAGAACCCGTGGGCCACGATCGTCTCGAACACGAGCACGGGCCTCGTCGCGTCGCACTATCCGGTCATCCTCGAAGAGGGCACCGACCAGATCAGCATCGTGAGCCATGTCGGCCGTCCGGACGAGCAACTGCATGAGCTCGGTCAGCATGAGGTGCTGGTGATCATCCAAGGGCCGCACGGCTACATCTCGCCGAGCTGGTACGCATCCGGAGACTTCGTGCCGACATGGAACCACGTGACCGCCCACCTCTACGGCACCCCCGAGATCCTCAGCGACGAGGAGAACTTCGGCGTGCTCGGCGAGCTCGTCGACCACTTCGAGGCGCCCATGCGCGCGCCGAGGAGCCTCGACATCGACGAGGCCCAGGCGCGCCGCATCGCCCGTGGCACGGTCGGTCTTCGGCTGGTCGTCACGAGGTTCGACGCCCGGCTGAAGTTGAGCCAGAACAAGACAAGCGAGGTCGTCGACCGCATCGTCGAGCAACTCGAGCAGGGTGACCAGTACGCCCAGCTGGCGCTCGCCCGCGAGATGCGATTGGTGCGCGGCGCGTGAGTCTGCTGCTGAAGGGCGCGCGCATTGTCGGAGGCATCGCCGGGAGCGCCGCCGGGAGCATCGCCGGGAGCGACGTCGGGAGCAACGCCAGCAGCGGCGTCGACCGTGCCCCGGTCGACATCCTTCTCAAGCACGGCGTGATCACGGGGATCGGAACAGGGTTGACGGGCACCGCGACGATCGACCTCGACGGCCGCTACGTCATGCCGGGCCTGTGGGACGGGCACGTGCACCTCACCCAGACGGCGCTGACGCGTCGACGGGTCGACCTCACCGCGGCGAGCTCGGCGACCGACGCGGCGGCGATGATGGCCGCGGCCGAGCGCCCGGCCGAGGTGCTGCCGCTGATCGGTTTCGGCTTCCGCGACGGCATGTGGGCGGCGCCACCGACCAAGCACGACCTCGACGCCGTCGTCGCCGACATTCCGGTGGTCGTCCTGAGCGGCGACCTGCACTGCGCCTGGCTCAATAGCGCTGCGCTCGCGGCGTTCGGCATGGCGGGGCATCCGACCGGCGTTCTTCGTGAGGACGATGCGTTCAAGGTCACCACTGCGGCGCAGACGGTTCCCGCCGACGTACTCGACATGTGGGTGGCTGCGGCGGCGACGGATGCCGCGCGTCGCGGTGTCGTCGGAGTCGTCGATCTCGAGATGGCCGATACCGTGCAGGACTGGACCCGGCGATTCGCTGCGGGATTCCGGGGGCTGCGGATCGCGGCGGGCGTCTACACGCCGTGGCTCGACTCGGCCATCGAGGCCGGACTCCGGACGGGTCAGGTGATCGAGGGCACAGACGGTCTGCTGAGCGTCGGACCGTTCAAGATCATCACCGACGGGTCGCTCAATACTCGAACGGCGTTTTGTGGCGAGCCGTACGAGGGGCTCGTGGGGGCGGATGCGCGGGGGCAGCTCAATCTGCCTACTGCCGAACTCGTCGCGCTGATGCGCCGGGCCTCCGAAGCCGGACTCGCGCCGGCGCTGCACGCGATCGGGGACGAGGCGAACCGGCTCGCACTCGATTCCTTCGCGGCGGCGGGCTGTCACGGGCGCATCGAGCATGCCCAGCTCGTCCGGGAGGTCGACTACGCGCGTTTCGCGGGGCTCGGTGTCGCTGCGAGTGTGCAGCCGGAACATGCGATGGATGACAGAGACATGGCCGAGCGGTACTGGCCGGGACGCACCGATCGCGCGTTCGCCCTGCGCAGCCTGCTGGATGCCGGTGCGGAATTGATCCTCGGCTCCGACGCTCCGGTCGCGCCGCTCGACCCGTGGGTGACGATCGCGGCGGCCGTGGGTCGCACGAGGGACGGCCGGGAGCCGTGGCATCCGGAGCAGCGCATTACGATCGCGCAGGCGCTCGCGGCGTCGACCAACGGGGTGCAGCGCGTGGTTGTGGGCAACGTGGCCGATCTCGCGATCCTCGACATCGACCCGCTGGCTGCCACTCCGGACCAGCTGCGGGTGATGCCGGTGGCTGCGACGCTGCTCGCCGGGTACTTCACGCACAACGAACTCTGACCGGCTGGGGAACGGTACGCAGTCCTGATGGAGCGGGGAAACGGGCAATCCGACCTCCGCTTCGGCGGCATGTTGGAGGCTGCCGCAGAACGTTATTGTCGGCGTTGTCGGCGTTGTCGGCGTGGCCGTAATGGTCGGGTTGGTCGGGTTGGTCGGGTTGGGCGGATATGTCGCGTTGGCACGTGTGGCGCGGGCGAAGCGTTGGTACGAGTGGACATCTGGGTGGTCTTATTATCAT
>JAJAZI010000371.1 GCA_026785785.1 Microbacteriaceae bacterium | reverse complement strand
GATTGAATCAGGAGCAGCCATGCCAGTCACACCCCTCGACCTCACCCAGCGCCTCGCCGGCCGGGTCGCCGTCATCACCGGCGGCGCGAGCGGCATCGGCCTCGCGACGGCGCGTCGCCTCGCGGCCGAGGGCGCCAGGATCGTCATCGGCGACCTCGATGGCGCGACGGGCAGCGCGGCGGCGAAGGAGGTCGGCGGCATCTTTGTGCAGGTCGACGTGACCGACGAGGCCCAGGTCGACAACCTGTTCGCCGCGGCCGACGAGGAGTACGGCTCGGTCGATATCGCCTTCAACAACGCCGGCATCTCGCCGCCCGACGATGACTCGATCGAGACCACCGAGCTGCCGGCCTGGCAGAAGGTGCAGGACGTCAACCTCAAGTCGGTATACCTGTGCTGCCGCGCCGCGCTGCGCTACATGGTGCCGCAGCGCAGCGGCTCGATCATCAACACCGCCTCGTTCGTGGCCGTGATGGGGTCGGCCACGAGTCAGATCTCCTACACCGCGTCGAAGGGCGGGGTGCTCGCGATGAGCCGCGAGCTCGGCGTGCAGTTCGCCAGGCAGGGCATCCGGGTGAACGCTCTGTGCCCCGGCCCGGTCGACACCCCGCTGCTGCGGGAGCTGTTCGCGAAGGATGCCGAGCGCGCCCAACGCCGCCTCGTGCACATCCCCATCGGCCGGTTCGCCCGCGCCGATGAGCTCGCGGCCGCCGTCGCCTTCCTCGCGAGCGACGACTCCTCGTTCATGACCGCGACGACGTTCATGGTCGACGGCGGCATCAGCGCCGCCTACGTGACACCGCTCTAGCCGTGTCCGATCCGGGGGGAGAGCTGCACCCGACGGTCGCCGACGACGCGCTGTTCCGCCCGGTGCGGGCAGGCAACGCCTTCGAAGACACCGTCGCGCGGCTGCTTCAGGCGATCCGCCTCGGCATCGTCGCGCCCGGCGAGGCGCTGCCGCCCGAACGTGACCTCGCCGCCCGGTTCGCCGTAAGCCGCGACACAGTGCGCGAGGCGATCAAGTCGCTCGCCGACGCGGGGTTCGTGGTGTCGAAGCGTGGCAGGTACGGAGGCACCTTCGTGTGCGAGACCCTGCCTCCGCGCGGGGTCGCGAACGCCGTCGAGGAGGCGGCGCAGCCGCGCGAGGAGATCACGGCGGCCGAGATCGACGACGCGCTGGGCCTCCGCGAAATCCTCGAGACGGGCGGCGCGCGCGCATCCGCCGCCCGCCCCCTGACCGCAGCCGAGCGCGACATGCTGTGGACCCGCCTGCAGGAGACCGCCGCCTCGCCGGTGGCCGACTACCGCAGGCTCGACTCCCGCCTGCACCTCACCATTGGCGAGCTCGCCGGCGCGCCGTCGCTCGTGCCCCTCATCGCCGACAACCGCACGCGGGTCAACGACCTGCTCGACCGGATCCCGCTGCTCGAGCCCAACATCGCGCACTCGAACCAGCAGCACGAGGCGATCGTGATCGCGATCCTCACCGGCGACGCGGAGCTCGCCGAGGGTGTGATGCGCGAGCACCTCGACGGGTCCGCGGCGCTGCTGCGCGGGTTCCTCGGCTGAGTCCCAGTTTAATGGTCGCTCGCGCACCGCACGAGCCGACCGAATAGGAAGCGCCATGCCAGAGCTGAGCCCGTGGCTCGCGGTGGCTATCGCCGCCGCCGTGATCTTTCTCGAGGACATAAGCCTCGGCCGCTATCGGTTCGACGTGCCCGACAACCGCGTCGCCCGGCGGATGCAGACCCGAATAGCGCTCCTGCGGCGGCTCACGGTCGTGGTGGTCGTCATCCTCGCCCTCGGCGCGATATTGCTGAGCTTTCCCGGCGTCGAGGCCCTCGGGGTGAGCATCCTCGCCTCGGCGCTCCTCAGCATCGTCGCGGTTCGGCACGTGAGCGCCCGTTGGGTCGACCCGTTCGGGCGGGGCGAGCCGACCTTCGGATGCCGTGGCCCGGTCAGTCCCCGAGTGGGGGGGCAATAATCCGGCGAGCTGTCCGGCTGGAGCCGTAGGATGCGATTGGAGAGGGGGCGCATGGGCGCGCGCGCACTGCTCTGCGGCACTGCGTCCCATCTGTTCCGGCCGAAGCGGGACCTTTGGCTGACCGCGTGGGTCGTCTGGGCCGCCGTCACACTTCCCGTCTTCCTGACCCTCTATGTTCTGACGGTTCCGGCGGGGCGCTGGGCCCCGTTCGTCGGAGCACATGTCGGCCTGCTGCTGCTGTTCGCCCTGGCGGCCCAGAGATTGAAGGGTGCCGGGGTCGCACTCGCCCCCGACGGCATCCGCGAGCGCGCCTACTTCGGCCGGGTTGTCTTCACTCCCGTCGATCTGGTCGCATCGGTCATCCTGATCCAGGTTTTCGATTCCCTCAGCAATGACATTTCGCACCAGCTGTTCATCGTCGACGCCAACGGTCGCACGCTCCTGCGGCTCCGCGGCCAGCTCTGGCACCCCACCGACCTGAAGCGCATCGCGAGCTTCTACTCGGTGCCCGTCCATGCGCCGGCGGAAGTGGTGACCTGGCGCGAGTTGCGACGCGACCACGGCAGCAAGCTGTCCTGGTTCGAGCGTCACGCCCTGCTGACCCGCGCGCTTCTCGTGCTCGGGTTCCTCGCCGTCGCGGTTCCCTCGTATGCCGGGATCATGTCCGCGATCTCGTGAGGGTCAGTCCTCGTTCGCCTCGTCGAGAACAGTGCCGATCGCGATCGCGAGCGATAGCGCCCAGCTGATCCACATGAGTGCCAGACGCCAGTCGCGCGGCCCCTGCCGCGTCATCTGCAGGGTGCTCCAGCCGCTGAACGCCGCGCTGATGACGCTGCTGCTGAAAATGAACTTGCGCACGGTGCCTCCAGAGTTCGTGAGAATTCAACGCTACCCCGTTCGATCCCTGCGAAAAAGCCGGGAAACTGACCGATCGGACAGATACTGACCGATCGGTCAGATATTATCGGGGCATGTCCAGCGCCAACGACCTGCGAGAAATCGCGCTCATCGAGTTCTCGACCACCGGATACGCGGGAACGTCGATCCACAAAATCGCGGATGCCGCGGGGCTGTCGAAATCGGCTGTGCTCTACCACTTCGGATCGAAGGAGATCCTGCTCGACGCCGCTATCCGGCCCGCGATCGACGAGCTCGAGTCGATCCTCGCCGAGCTCGAGTCGACGCCGTTCACGACCGAGTTCCGGGGAGCGTTCCTCGATCGCTTCGTCGATTTCCTGTTCGTCCACCGCCTCGAGGTAAACATGTTCATCAACCAGGGCCCCTCGCTCGTCGACGTTCCGGTCATCGACAGGGCCAACGACCTCGTGCGCCGGCTCGCGACCCACGTCACCTCCACCATGGCATCCGTCGAGGAGGAGATGCGCTTCGCGATCGCGCTCGGCGGCGCGGCGTACATGCTCTGCGCCGAGCATTCGCTCGGGCTCGAGGCCGCGCCGATCGGCGAGGCCAAGACGGCATTGATCACCATCCTGACCGGACTGTTGGCGCCTATCGGCGTGCGCCAGGGCGACTGAGAAACGGACCCGAACAGACATGGCCACCCTCCTCTACCGCCTCGGACGATTCTCCTACCGGCGGGCTTGGCCCGTCATCGGCGTCTGGCTCGTGCTTTTCGTCGGCATTCTCGGCGGCGGATTCGCCCTCGGAGGCCAGACCCAGGAGTCCTTCGCGATCCCCGGCACCGAATCGCAGGACGCCCTCGACCGTCTCGACGCGGTGTTCCCCCAGGTCGCCGGCGCGAGTGCGCAGGCGATTCTCGTGGCGCCGGACGGCTCCTCGATTACCGACGACCGCTTCGCGGAACCGATCGCGGAGATGGTGTCGAGCATCACCGCCGTCGACGGAATCGACTCGGCCACCGGGCCGTTCGACGAGTACGCGGGCGTCGCGGTGACGGACGACGAACAGATGGCCCGGATTCAGGTGCAGTTCGAGGGCAGGTCGGAGGAGGTCACCCCGGCGATGCTCGACGACCTCACCGGCACCGCCGGCATCGGCGAGGAGGCGGGGCTCCGGGTCGAATACGGCGGCCAGGTGTTCCAGGACAACACCTTCGGCATCACGATCTCCGAGGTGTTCGGGGTGATCTTCGCCGGCCTCGTGCTGCTCATCACCTTCGGGTCGCTCCGCGCCGCGGGGATGCCGCTGCTCAGCGCCCTGATCGGGGTCGGCATCGTGATCGGAGGCATCACCGCGGTGTCGGCCTTCACGACCGTCTCCAGCACCGCGCCGCTGCTCGCCCTCATGATCGGCCTCGCGGTCGGCATCGACTACTCGCTCTTCATCCTGTCGCGGCACCGCAACCAGCTCGCCGAGGGGGAGGACCCGGAAGAGTCCGCCGGAATCGCCGTCGGCACCGCCGGCAGCGCCGTCGTGTTCGCGGGCATCACCGTCATCATCGCCCTGCTCGGGCTGCTCGTCGTCGGCATCCCCTTCCTCAGCGTGATGGGGATCGGGGCGGCCTTCGCCGTGCTCGTCGCCATCGCCGTCGCCACCACCCTCCTGCCCGCCATCCTCGGACTCGCCAAGGGGCGCCTCGCCCCGAAGCCCGGCTCGCGCGCCCACCGGCGGGCGCTCGCCCACGACGACCCGAACGCGAAGCCGGCCATGGGCCTGCGCTGGGTCCGGCTCGTGATGAAGGCCCCCGTCCTCGCCACGCTCGGCGTCGTCGCGATCCTCGGCACGCTCGCGATCCCCGCGCTCAGCCTCGACCTGAATCTGCCCGACGGTGGCTCGGAGCCGGCCGGCAGCACCCAGCGGGAGGCCTACGAGCTCGTGAGTGACGGCTTCGGCCCCGGCTTCAACGGCCCGCTCGTCATCGCGGTCGACATCACCCAGACGACGGACATCCTTGAGGACCTCGACGGGATTGGCGACGAACTCCGCCGACTCGACGACGTGGCGAACGTGAGCCAGGGGATCCCGGATGCTGGGCTCGTCACGGCCATCATCCAGGTCACCCCCGAGAGCGCCCCGGATGCCGCGGAGACGAAGGCGCTCGTGCAGTCGATCCGCGACCTCGCCCCGGACATCGAGGAGGAGTTCGGCACTCCGATCGCCGTGACCGGCGCGACCGCGGTCGGGATCGATATCTCCAACCGGCTCACCAATGCCCTCGTGCCGTTCGGACTCATCGTCGTCGGACTCTCGATCGTGCTGCTGATGATGGTCTTCCGCTCCGTGCTCGTGCCGATCAAGGCGGCCCTCGGGTTCCTGCTGTCGGTCATCGCCTCGTTCGGCGTGGTCGTCGCGATCTTCCAGTGGGGCTGGCTCAGCGAGCTCATCGGGGTTGAGAACCCCGGCCCGATCATCAGCTTCCTGCCGATTCTGCTGATGGCCGTGCTCTTCGGCCTGGCGATGGACTACGAGGTGTTCCTGGTCTCGGGCATGCGCGAGGAGTACGTGAAGACCGGCGACGCGAGGTTCGCCGTCGAGCGGGGCTTCGGCAACGGGGCGAGGGTCGTCACGGCCGCCGCCCTCATCATGTTCTTCGTGTTCTTCGCGTTCGTGCCGGAGGGCACAGGGACGATCCAGCCGATCGCCCTGGGACTCGCGGTCGGCATCGCCTTCGACGCCTTCCTCGTGCGGATGACGCTTGTGCCCGCGGTCATGACCCTCCTCGGCCGGTCGGCGTGGTGGTTGCCGAACTGGCTCGGTCGCGCCGTGCCGAACATGGATATCGAGGGCGAGAGTCTGCGGGAGCACCGCCATGCCGTCGAATGGACGGCGACCCAGGGCGGCGCGGCGATCAGCGCCGACCTGCTCGTCGCCGGGTTCGGCGGGCAGCGGGTGAGCCCGCTCAGCTTCAGCATCCCGGCCGGCACTCTCGTTCTCGCGAGCGGGCACCCGGCCGATCGCCGCGTTGTCGCCGCGACCCTTGCCGGCCGGGTCTCACCGGTCAGCGGACGGGCGCAGGTGGCCGGTCTCCCGCTGCCCTCCGAGATGGCGGGGGTCAGCCGCCTCGTGGCGCTCGCCGACATCGGCAGCCGGACGGGGAGCGCCGTGAGCTACGGCCGCCTTCTCGCCGAGCGGCTCCGGCTCACCCAGCCCTGGTACCAGGCGCGGTCGATCGACAGGCAGACGCGCCGCTGGATCGACCAGGTCAACCAGGCGCTGGCGGATGCCGGGGCGCGGTCCGGCATCCGCATCGGCGGCGACTCGATCGTCGACACGCTCCCGCCGCTCGAGCGTTCCGCCGCGATCGCCGCCGTCGCGATCGCCGAGGGCACGCCCGTCGTCATCCTCGACCAGCTCGAGGCCTTCGCCTCGGACGACGATGCGCGCGTGTTCCTTGAGACGGTCTCCCGGCTCGCCGCCGACACGACGACCATCGTCATCGGGTCTCCCGTCGCCCGTGATCTCGCCGACCGGCACGTCGCCCACGCCCGCCCGATGCTGCACGTCGACCTCTCGTCGCTCGCGCAGCTGCGCCCGCATCCGCATCCCATCGACATCAGAGGAGGCGCGCTGTGAGCACGCCCGTTTCCCACCCCCGACGCGCCGCATGGGGGTCGAGGATCGCGGTCCTCGCCGTCATCCTCATCCCGCTGGCCTTCGCCGGCCTCTTCGTCGGCTCGCTCTCCCAAGCGGACTCCTCGCTCGACCGCATCCCGGCGGCCGTGGTCAACTCCGATGAACTCATCATGCAGACCGCCGCCGACGGAACCGAGACCCCGATCTTCGCCGGACGCCAGCTCGTGACCGAGCTCACCGGAGCAGGCGGCGCGGGCTTTGACTGGGTGGTCACCAACGCCGAGGACGCCGAGGCCTCGCTCGCGACCGGCGAGGTCTACGCCGTGCTCACGGTGCCGGACGACTTCTCCGAGTCGATCCTGTCGCTGCAGTCGGACCAGCCGCGGCAGGCGGAGATCTCCATCCGTACCGACGACGCCCACAGCTACCTCTCCGGGGCGGTCGCCCAGTCGGTCGGCGACAGCATGGTGTCGGCGTTCGGACGGGAAATCACCTCCCAGTACATCGCGGGTATCTACTCCAGCATCGGGGAGTTCGGAGAGTCGCTCGGAACCGCCGCGAGCGGTGCGAGCGATCTCGCGAGCGGTGCGAGCTCGCTCGGCTCCGGCCTCGGCTCCCTCGCCACCGGCGCGGCCTCCGCCCAGACCGGGGCGGCCGGGGTGGCCGATGGCATCGCCGGCTACACCTCGGGTGTCGCGTCGCTCAGTGGCGGCCTCACCCAGCTGCGCGCCGGCGCCGGCGGGCTCACCGGCATCAGCGACGGGGTCGACGCGTTCACCGGGGGAGTCTCGCAGCTCGCCGCCGGAATCGCCGGCGCGAACGCCCAGTTGAACGACGCCGACCCGACCAACGACGAGGCCGCCCGGGCGAGCCTCTCCGCGCTGTCGGGGCAGCTGTCCCAGACCGCGGCGGGCGGCGGCAGCCTCGCCGTGCAGACCCGGGGCGGCATTCAGGGCATCCAGGGCGGGATCGCGAGCAGCGCGAACGGCGCATCCACCCTCGCCGCCGGGGGCGCCGACCTCAGCGCCGGCGCGGGGTCGATCGCCGGGGCGATCGGGTCGCTCACCACGGGAGTCACGGATGCGTCGGGCGGCGCCGCCGAGCTCGCCACCGGGGCCACGGAACTCGCTGAGGGTCTCCGGCAGGGGGCCGACGCCGTGCCCCCGATGGAAGGCGACGCTGGCACCGAGGCAGCGTCCGTCGTCGCCGAGCCCGTCTTACTCGCGGTCGACCGGGACAACGAGGTGACCAGCATCGGCCAGATCGTCGCGACGTTCTTCGTGCCCCTCGGCCTGTGGATCGGGGCGCTCGCGGTTTTCCTCGTGCTGCGCCCGGTGTCGCGGGTCGCGCTCTCCTCGACCGCGGGCACCGGGCGGCTCGTCGGCGTTACCATGCTGCGGGCATCTGCGATCACGATCGCCCAAGCCCTCCTGCTCGTCGCGCTGCTGCACACCGCTCTCGGCGTCGAGTGGGCGCTGTTGCCGGCGACCCTCGGCCTCTCGGTTCTCATGGCGCTCGCGTTCACCGCGTTCCACTACCTGCTGACGGTCGGGCTCGGCCGCGGTGGGCTCGTAATCTCGCTTTTCGTGCTCGCCGTTCAAGTGACCGCGACCGGTGGCCTGTACCCGGTGCAGCTCATCGCCGATCCCTTCCAGGCGATCAGCCCGCTGCTGCCGCTGACGTATGGCGTTTCGGGAATGCAATCGATCATCGCGGTTGGCGGCGTCGGTGCAGTGGTGTCCGCGGCTCTCGCGCTCGTCGGCTTCGG
>JAJAZI010000370.1 GCA_026785785.1 Microbacteriaceae bacterium | reverse complement strand
CGCGCCAACGGCCACCCGCGCCGCGGCTGGGGCGCCGCGGGCCACCTCGACGCCGTGATGCTCGCCGCAGCTGGCCTCGCCCGGCTCGGCCGACTTGAGGCCGTCACGGAGTTCTGCACCCTCGACGGATGGCCGACCGCGCCGGGTCAGGGCGCCCTCGCCGTCGAGACAGTGACGAAGCCCGACCGCGTCGTGCGCTCCGCCGTCGCCTCGATCGAGCACCGGCCCACCCGCCTCACCGTGACCGCAGAGCGGGAGGTGCTGCGCATCCTCGAGGCGGGTTGCTCGGCGCCGATCGGCGCGCACGCCCTCATTGACGACGGCCTGATCTTCCTCGCCGCGCGCGTCTACAGCCCCGACGGCACCGAGCAGATCACGAGCGCGCACGCGCTCTACCTCGACGACGACTCCCGGCCCGCCGAGACGGTTGGCGCCAACGTTGCCAGGGAGCTGCTCTCGCTCGGCGCCGCCGAACTCGTCCCGGCCGGGTCGATCTCGTGACGTCCCGGCGAGGAACCGCCCTCGCGGGCTGGCGGGTGCTCGTGCCGCGCGGCGGCGCCTGGGGCGACAGCGTCGCAGCCGCGCTGCGCGCGCACGCGGGCATCCCCGTCATCGCTCCGCTCATCAATTTCGCGAGCACGGAGGACCCGCAGGCGCTCGCGAGCGCGCTGGAGGAACTCGAGGCTGGCGAATTCGAGTGGCTCGTCGTCACGAGCGCGACGACCGTCGACGTTCTAATGAGCCAGCGCACCAAGGTTCCCGCGGCGACGAAGATCGCCGCCGTCGGCGAGACGACCGCGGCCGCCCTGAGTCTCGCCGGCTACCGGGTCGACTTCATTCCCGACGGAGACAATTCCGCGCGGGGCCTCGTCAAGGAGTGGCCGCGCACCTCCGTCCGCGGGCGCGTGCTCGTCCCGCAGTCCGAGATCGCCGAGCCGACCCTGGTTGCCGGCCTGACCAGCCTCGGCTTCGACACCAAGTTCGTTGCCGCCTACCGCACCGTCGGCGTTCCCGTCAGCGAGCGGATCGCGGCCGATGTGGCCTCCGGCAGCATCCGGGCGATCCTCGTCACGTCCGGCAGCATCGCGCGGCAGGTGTCGCTGCAGTTGGCGCCGATCCCGGAGGGCACCACGATCGCCTGCATCGGCCCGCGGACCGCCTTCGACGCCCGCGCCGCCGGTCTCACCGTGCACCTCATCGGTGAGAACCGCTCGGCTGAATCGCTCATCCAATCGCTCGTCGAGTACGCTCGCGAGCTCAGCGGGGAGCTGGAGGACCAGAATGACTGACCACTTCGCCCCGCACGCCCGGCCGCGGCGCCTGAGGTCCACCCTCGCGATGCGCCGCCTTGTTGCCGAGACCCGGGTGCACCCCGCCGAGCTCGTGCTGCCGATGTTCGTGCGGGAGGGGGCAGAGGCCGCCGTCGACATCTCGTCGATGCCCGGCGTGCAGCAGCACTCGCTCGACTCGTTCCGGCGCGCGCTGGCGGATGCCGCCGCCGCCGGCATCGGGGGAGTGATGCTCTTCGGCGTGCCCGAGCACCGCGACGCCACCGGCTCGCGCGCGACCGATCCCGACGGCATCCTGAACGTCGCGACCCGCGCCGCCGTCGCCGAGGTCGGCGACGCTCTCGTCGTGCAGACCGACCTGTGCCTCGACGAGTTCACCGACCACGGCCACTGCGGTGTCCTCGACGCCCGCGGGCGCGTCGACAACGACGCCACCCTCGTGCGCTACCGCGACATGGCGATCGCGCAGGCGGAGTCCGGTTCCCAGCTGCTCGGCCTGTCCGGGATGATGGACGGTCAGGTCGCCGCCGTGCGGGACATCCTCGACGATCGGGGGCACACCGACACCGCGATCCTCGCCTACTCGGCGAAGTATGCCTCCGCGTTCTACGGACCATTCCGCGAGGCGGTGCAGTCGACCCTCACCGGCGACCGCCGCAGCTACCAGCTCGACCCCGGCAACGCCCGCGAAGGGCTGCGGGAGACCATCCTCGATGCCGCCGAGGGCGCCGACATCGTCATGGTGAAGCCCGCGATGAGCTACCTCGACGTTCTCGCCGACACCGCCGCGCACAGCGACATTCCCGTCTGGGCCTATCAGGTGTCGGGAGAATACGCCATGATCGAGGCCGCGGCCGCGAACGGGTGGATCGACCGGCGGCGGGCGATCGAGGAGTCGGTCGTCGGCATCCGCCGCGCGGGCGCGGACGCCGTGCTCACCTACTGGGCTGTGGAGCTCGCGAACTGGTTGGCCGAGCGATGACAGCCACAACGACAAACGAAACCGGGACCATGCAGACCAACGAGCTTTACTTCACGCGGGCCAAGAAATCGATCCCCGGCGGGGTCAACTCACCGGTGCGCGCCTTCGGGTCGGTCGGGGGCACGCCCCGGTTCATGGTCTCGGCGACAGGCCCGTACATCACGGATGCCGAGGGCCGCGAGTACGTCGACCTCGTCTGCTCCTGGGGCCCGGCGATCCTCGGCCACGCGCATCCGCAGGTCATCGAGGCGGTGCAGGCCGCCGCGGCCCGCGGGCTCTCGTTCGGCGCGTCGACGCCGGCCGAGACCGAGCTCGCCGAGCTGGTGCGCGAGCGCATCTCGGTGCCGGGCGTCGCGGGCGGCTCCGCGGCCGCCCCGATCGAGAAGCTGCGCCTGGTCTCGACCGGTACCGAGGCCACGATGACGGCCATCCGCCTCGCCCGCGGATTCACCGGCCGCGAGCTGCTCGTCAAGTTCGCCGGGCACTACCACGGGCACTCCGACGCGCTGCTCGCCGAGGCCGGCTCCGGGCTCGCGACCCTGTCGATGCCCGGTTCGGCCGGAGTGACGGCCGCGACCGCCGCGCAGACCCTCGTCCTCCCCTACAACGATCTCGACGCCGTGCACGCGGTGTTCGCCGAGCACGGGCCGCGCATCGCCGCCGTGATCGTCGAGGCAGCATCCGCGAACATGGGGGTCGTGCCGCCCGAGCGCGGATTCAACCGCGACCTGTCGGCTATCGCCCGAGAGCACGGTGCGCTTCTCATCCTCGACGAGGTGCTCACCGGCTTTCGGGTCGGTGCCGCCGGCTGGTGGGGTCTCGAGGCCGCGGGCGTCGTCCCCGACGGCGCCGACTGGACGCCCGACCTCATCGCCTTCGGCAAGGTCATCGGCGGCGGAATGCCGCTCGCAGGCCTCGGCGGTCGCGCCGACGTCATGGAATTCCTCGCCCCGCTCGGGCCGGTCTACCAGGCGGGAACCCTCAGCGGAAACCCGGTTGCCGTCGCCGCGGGCATCGCGACGCTGCGGCTCGCCGAGCCCGCCGTCTACGCGCGCCTGGACGCCGTGGCCGACACCCTGTCGGCGGCCGTCTCCTCCGCGCTGGCCGCCGAGGGCGTCGAGCACTCGGTACAGCGAGCCGGCAACCTGTTCTCCTTCGCGTTCAACCCGGAGGCGCCCAAGGACTACGCCGCGGTCAAGACGCAGCAGGCGTTCCGCTACCCGCCGTTCTTCCACGCGATGCTTTCCGCGGGCGTTTCGCTGCCCCCGTCG
>JAJAZI010000369.1 GCA_026785785.1 Microbacteriaceae bacterium | reverse complement strand
GGCCAAGGACTCGATGGGATGCTCGGTGATCGCAGCCCTCGACAGGCGTCTGCCCGTCGGCGCTCCAGTGCTCTTCGACCTGCAGGAGCCCGAACGCCCGATGCGGGTCGCGCCGTTTGCCTCTCTGGATGCCCGGGTCGGCGACCTGCGCTACTCCGGCACCGGCGAAGCCTGGCCCGACGTCGGCGACCGCAGGATTTGGAGGATGACCTACTCAACCCTCGAGGGCGACCACGTGCCGTACGAAGCGACCGCTGAGCATCGCTACCATCACCCCGCGCACGACACCGTTCGATTCGAGGCGGAGTCGGCAGGGTTGCGGATGACGCGCGTGGGCGATTCGACGTAGTGGGTGTTGACCGCGAGCTGAGCCGTTGACCGTTTACTGGGAAACGGCCCTCCCCCCGGCGACTGCCTCACTAGATCTCCCCACGGGAGAGTTATCGACCGCAACGCGGCGCGAAGCGAAGCGCACGGCAAGCAGCCCGTGCCTCGGCGCGATCACCCACGCGATCAGGAAGATCGCGGTCGAGACGAGCACGATCGTTCCACCAACGGCCAGGTCGATGGTCCAGGAGAGGTAGAGCCCGAGAACGGCGGCGGCGGCCCCGAGCACCTGCGCGAGCAGCATCATCAGCCCGAGTCGATCGGTCAGCAGCCGTGCGGTCGCGGCGGGCGTTATTAGCAGCGCGAGCACGAGCACGTTGCCGATGGTCTGCACCGAGATCACGGCCGCGATCGTCACGAGGACGTAGAGCGCCATGTCGGCCAGAACACCGGAAGACCGGAGGGTCTCGCCATCTCGCGATCGAGAGTGACCGCGACGAGCTCTTTGTGCAGCAGGAACACGGCAAGCAGCAACACCGCCCCGACGATCGCGACCGTGTACATGTCTTCGTCGGGGATACCGGTGATGGAGCCGAAGAGGAAGTCCTGCAGAGATCCGGCGTAGCCGGGCGCGAGACTGATGATCACGATGCCGAGCGCGAACGCACCCGCGAAGAAGACACCGATGAAGCTGTCTTCCTTGAGACGGCGGTTCTGCGAGAAGACCGCGACGAGAACGGATGTCAGCACTCCGGCCACGACTCCGCCGAGCACAAGGCTGCCGCCGATCACGAAAGCGACGGCGAGGCCAGGGAACACTGCGTGGGCGACCGCGTCGCCGATGAAGGCCATCCCGCGCAGCACCACGTAGCATCCGATCACCCCGCAGACGATGCTCGACATCACGGCGATGAGCAGCGCCTTGAGGAGAAAGCCGAGCGCCGGGTTGGTGTGATCAGCGATGAAGTCGAGCGGGGTCAGCATCAGCGCACCCCCAAAACCTGCAGCAGCGGACTGTTCGCACCGATGTCGAAGGTGCGCATCCAGATGTCCGGATCCGACAGCTCTTCAGCGGTGCCGTCGGCGATCACCGTGCGGTTGAGCAGCACCAGACGCGTGCAGGTGTGCAAGGCGCGACATCCGAACCCGGTCAAGCGCATCGGCGACGGCGGTGAAGTCGGCGACCTGTGCGCGACGCAACCAACCGATCCGCCGCACCCGCCCGGTGAGCACAACGTCTTCGACCGAGTTGGGTGCTCCACGCTTCATGTGTCGACGCGTCCGCGGTTGTCGCATGGGCTCGATTCGTCATGGGATGCGCCTCCTTCGTTCGCCGCGCGGGTGATCGCGGTGACTCAGATAAAAATGATTGACATCAATTCTCATGAATGTCGGCCTCGCTACGTCGGGCTGGAAGCCCGGGCCGATTCGGAGCCCGCGCCAATATCCGTGCTCAATTGCATAAACGGATTGCAATATGTTTATCGATGTGGTTGAATTTTGTGCGTGATTACCAACGAGTTGGACGGTGCGGCACGCCTCTTCAAGGCACTGTCGTCGCCGTCGCGGCTCGCGATCATCCGTCTGCTCGCTGGGATGCCGCGCACGGTCGGCGAACTGGTGGAGGCGACCGGACAATCGCAGCCGCTCGTCTCCCAACACCTGCGGGTGCTTCGAGAAGCGGGACTCGCCGTCGTCACCCGGTCGGGACGCGAAGGCACCTACGCGATTGCTGACCAGCACGTCACCCACGTCGTCGAGGACGCCATCGCGCACTCCCTCGAAGACACCACCGACCACGGCAGTCACACCCACTGACCGCCGACACGAAAAGGAGACACACCATGACCGAAGAACAGCACGCCGAGCACACCATCGAAGACCACCGTCACGCCGAGAACTGCGGACACGACACTGTGCAGCATGGCGACCACGTCGACTACGTGCACGACGGACACAAGCACGCCGAGCACGACGGGCACTACGACGAGCACTAGATTAGAAAGTTCACCAACAGAAAGGGACCTCGCTTCGGCGGGGTCCCTTGTGCGATCACCCGGCTGTCGCGACACCGAGGGTGCACTCACCACCGGGAGATCCATCTAGAGTAGGTTGATAACCGTTCTCAATAGCTCGTGATGTCGGGCTTGGATTGCCACCAATGACTCTTTCTTCTCCCACCCTCGACACTGTCGTCATCGGCGCCGGGCCAGCCGGTGTCGGCACCGGCCTGGCCCTCTCCGCCGTCACCTCGCTCACTCTCGGAGTCGTCGAGCGCGGTAGCGTCGGCGAGACCTTCCGGCGCTGGCCCGGCGAACAACGCTTCCTCACCCCCTCATTCACCGGGAACGGATTCGGGGCGACCGATCTCAATGCCGTGCATCCGAAGACCTCACCAGCATTCTCGCTCGGAATTGACTATCCGAGTGGCGCGGAGTACGCCCGCTACCTCGGTTCAGTCGTAAAACACTTCGGCCTTCCCGTGCTCGGGGACACCGAAGTGATCGAGGTCAGGACGACGGATGACGGATTCACTGTTTACACGAACCGGGGCCCCATGGCAGCCCACACGCTCGTCTGGGCGGGCGGGGAGTTTCACGCCCCAGCCAGCGCGCGATTCAACGGCAGCACCGTTGTCGATCACTCTTCCACCGATGTCGCGTGGTCCCGCCGGGAGGGCCGCGTCGTGGTCATCGGCGGCTACGAGTCCGGCATCGATATCGCCTGCCACCACGTCGCTCTCGGCGCCACCGTCACGGTTCTCGACCCGGAACATCCGTGGGACGCCGCAACCGGATCCGACCCCTCGTTCAATCTGGCGCCGCGCAGCCAGCACAAGCTCGCCCGCGCCAAGGCGACAGGCCGGCTCACCCTGTCGAGCGACGGGATGGTCGTCGCGGTCAAGCCTGCATCATCCGGCACCTTCTCCGTCTCGATCGCCGGGTTGGGAGCAGTTCTAGCCGATTCGCGACCGATTCTCGCCACCGGATTCGGACCAGGCCTCGGCCCCGTATCGAGGATGTTCGCTCGCCGCGACGACGGGTGGCCTGAACTCGACGCCAATGACGAATCAACCATCACGCCCGGCCTGTTCCTGAGCGGCCCGTCGGTGCGCCACGCCGGACTCAAGTTCTGCTTCGTCTACAAGTTCCGCCAGAGATACGCCCACATCGCGCGGGTCATCGGCGAGCGCCTCGGCAAGGACTGCGATGCCCTCGAGCAGTGGCGTGACGCCGGAATGCTCACCGACGATCTGAGCTGCTGCGCGGTTGAATGCCCCTGCTGAGCATCTCTCGCCTCGGCAGCACGGCGCTCTTCGTCGGTGCCATCATCGTGGGCGCGGCGATCGGTGGACTGTTTCCCGCCGTGGGCACGGAGCTCGCGACGGGGGCGGATCCGACTGTGCTGCTGCTCGTGACGCTGCTGTTGTTCGAAGTCGAGTTACCTCGGCCGCGGGAGCTGGGCGCCGCCACGCGGTTCCTGACCGTCGCATGGCTCACGAACTTTGTACTCGTCCCCGTGATCGGGTTGGGCATCGCCTCCCTGCTGTTCGGCTCCTCGCCGCTCGTTTTCGTCGGTGTCGTGATCTACTTCATGGCGCCCTGCACCGATTGGTACCTGGGGTTTACCCGTATTGCCCGCGGCGACACGACTCTGGGGGCAGTGCTCCTCCCGATCAACTTGATCAGCCAGCTGCTGCTCTACCCGGTCTATCTTTGGCTGTTCACGAGAACGCAGACGGGTGTCGCATTCGCGGACGTCGGCCACAGCCTGATCCAGTGGTTCGTCGGCCCCCTTGTGGTCGCGATTCTCATGAAGCTCGCGCTCCGCAAGTTGTTGCCCACCCGCACGTTCGCTGCCCTTCTCGCGACAGTGGGTCACATCATCCCGGTCGCCATCGCGGCACTGATCCTGCAGATCTTCGCTGGCAACGTCGGGGTGATACTCAACGATGTCTCGACCTTTGCTGTCGTGCTTGTCGCGGTCGGGATCTTCTTCGTCGTGACCTATTCACTGGCGGAGGCGATCTCCCGGACGCTCCATTTCTGTCATCCGCGTCACGCGCTGTTGTCGCTGACGACAGCGGCACGCAATGCGCCGCTCATGGTTGCCCTGACGTCCGTCGCACTGCCGGGGCAGCCAGTCGTTTACGCGGCGATCATCGTCGGGATGCTTGTCGAGTTTCCGCATCTGACCGTTGTTACCCGGCTCCTCCTGCGCAAGCAGGGCATCTCGAGCCGCAAAGAAGAGGCCCCCGCATTGGCGGAACCGCCCCGGGGCGCCGGTGATCGCGGCACGGGTACTGCTTGGCGGCAACCTCGGCGTTACCGGGGCGCGCGTGCCCCCCGCGACCGCCAGAGCAGCCAGACGAAGTAGGCTGCGCCGACGAGCGCGGTCATGAGCCCAGCCGGCAGCTGCGCCGGGGCGATGACGGTGCGACCGACGGTATCGGCGAGCGAGACGAGGCTCGCCCCGAGCAGCGCCGCGGTCGGCAGCACCCGGGAGTGCCTCCCGCCAACCAACGGCCTGATTAGGGTCGTGCAGCACCACGCCAATCGTGACACCTCGGTCATCCGCCAGATCCCGCGCGAGGTCGTGGATCTCTACCTGGACGCGCAGGTCGCGGAAGGTCGTCGGTTCGTCGGGCAAGAGCACCCCGGTGTCCTAGGCGAGGCAACTGGTCAGCCAGACGCGCTGTATCTGGCCAGCGGCGAGGTGGTCGATGCTGCGGTCGTCGAATTCCGCCGCCCCGGTGACGACTGTCGGACAGTCTTGGCCGGGCACCACTGAGGCCGGGGAGGGTCAGTCCAGCAGCAGGGCCGGTTCCTCGATGATGCTCGCGACGTCGGCCAGGAAGCGGCTCGCGACGTCGCCGTCGACGACGCGGTGGTCGAAGCTCGCACCGAGAGTGGTCACGAACCGCGGTCGCACCTCGCCGTCGACCACCCACGGCTTCTGCTTGATCGTGCCGAGGGCCACGATCGCGACCTCGTCGGAGTTGAGGATCGGCGTGCCGGTGTCCATGCCGAAGACGCCAATATTGGTGATCGTGATGGTTCCGCCCGCCATCGCCGCCGGCTGGGTCTTGCCCTCGCGCGCGGTGATGGTCAGCTGCTCGATCGCTCGGGCGAGCTCGATGAGGGGGAGGTCCTGGGCCTCTTTGATGTTCGGCACAATGAGTCCGCGCGGGGTCGCCGCCGCGATGCCGAAGTTCACGTAGTGCTTGACGACGATCTCCTCGTCAGTCCACTGCGCGTTGGCGGTGGGGTTGCGGCGCACCGCCCAGATCATCGCCTTTGCCATGATGAGCAGCGGCGAGACCTTGACGCCGGCGAAGTCGGGGGAGTTTTTGAGCCGCTTGACGAACTCCATCGTGCGCGTGGCGTCGACGTCGACGAACAGGCTCACGTGCGGGGCGGAGAAGGCGCTGGCGACCATCGTCGAGGCGATCGCCTTGCGCACGCCCTTCACAGGGATGCGCTCCTCGCGGTCGGTCGCCCACTGGGGGGTCTCGATGTTGCGGAACAGGCTCGCCTGCGAGGCGTCACGCACGATGTCGTCGCGCGTGATCTCCCCGGCCAGGCCCGTCGCGGTGACGGTGGCGAGGTCGACGCCGAGGTCCTTCGCGAGCTTTCGGATCGGTGGCTTGGCGATGATCGCCGAGGCGGATGCCGCGGGCACCGAGCTCGGCCGAGCGGCGGCGCGGGTCGGGGTTGCGGCGGCGGGCTGGCGGTTGCGGCGGGATGCGACGCGGCCCTTGATGCCGTAGCCGACGAGCACAGCACCCGGCTTGTCGTCGTCGGCGGCGATGCTCGCAGCCGTGTCGGCGATGGTCTGCGTCGCGTCGTTGGACGGCGCGGGCACGGCGGCAGCGGCAGTAGCGGCGGCGGCGGGCGCGGCGGCAGATGGCGCGGGCGCGGCATCCGGGATCGACGGCGTCCCGGCATCCGACACGGAGATGATCGCCGTGCCGACGTCGACCATCGTGCCCTCCTCGACGAGGAGCTTCGTCACGACGCCGGCGAACGGCGACGGCAGCTCGACGAGCGACTTGGCAGTCTCGATCTCGACTAGCACCTGGTTGACCGTCACAGTGTCGCCCTCGGCGACCTTCCACGCGACGATTTCGGCCTCGGTCAGGCCCTCGCCGACGTCGGGGAGGTTGAATTCACGGCTGCTCATGTTGGCTGTCCTTCCGTACCTAGTAGGCCATGGCCCGGTCGACGGCTTCGAGCACGCGGTCGGCGTCGGGCAGGTAGATCGTCTCGAGGCCCGCGGGCGGGAACGGGGCATCAAAGCCCGACACCCGCAGCACGGGCGCCTCGAGGGAGTAGAAGGCGGCCTCGGTCACGGTCGCCGCGATCTCCGACGAGACGCTCACGAAGCCGGGCGCCTCGGAGGCCACGATGAGCCGGCCGGTCTTGCGCACCGACGCGATGATGGGGGAGTAGTCGATGGGGGAGAGGGAGCGCAGGTCGATGACCTCGACGCTCGTGCCCTCGGACGCGGCGAGCTCCGCCGCCTGCAGCAGCACCGTCACCATCGCGCCGTGGCCGACGAGCGTCACTTCGCTGCCCGTGCGCACGACCCGGCTCGCGTGCAGCGGCGCTGCGCTGCCGGTGAGGTCGACCGGGCCCTTGTGCCAGTACCGGCTCTTCGGCTCGAAGAACATGACCGGATCATTCGAGCGACATGCCTCCTGGATCATCCAGTAGGCGTCGTTCGGGGTCGACGGGCTCACGAGGCGCAGGCCCGGGGTGTGCGCGAAGTACGCCTCCGGGCTCTCCTGGTGGTGCTCGACCGCGCCGATGTGGCCGCCGTAGGGAACGCGGATGACGACGGGCATCTGCACCTGGCCCTCGTGCCGGTTGGTCATCTTGGCGAGCTGCGAGGTGATCTGGTCGAAGCCCGGGAAGATGAAGCCGTCGAACTGGATCTCGCAGACGGGACGGTAGCCGCGCATCGCGAGCCCGATCGCCGTTCCGATGATGCCGGACTCGGCGAGGGGGGTGTCGAGCACACGCTTCTCCCCGAACTCGGCCTGGAGACCCTCTGTGACCCGGAAGACTCCGCCGAGCGGGCCGATGTCCTCCCCCATCAGGAGAACCTTGCTGTCGTCGCCCATCGCCTTACGCAGCCCGGCGTTGATGGCCTTCGCGAGGGGCAGCTCGGCCGTGTCCGCTGCCTTCCTGGCCGGGCGGGGCGCCTCGCCGTCGCGGGATCCCGCGTGGTGCGGCGCGTCGGTGTTCGTGATGAGTTTCTCGCTCATGAGTCCGATCCCATCGATGCCTCGTAGTCCTCGAGCCACTGCTTCTGCGCCGCGGTCACCGGGTGCGGGTCCGAGTACACGTGGTCGAACATCTTGTCGGTCGACGGCGTGCGGAGCTCGTGCGTGCGGGTGCGGATGTCCGCGGCGAAGTCCTCCGCCTCCTCGTCGACCGCGGCGAAGAAGGCGTCCCCCTCGCCGCGCGACCTCAGCCAGGTCTCGAAGCGCGTGATCGGATCGCGGGCGATCCAGGACTGCAGCTCAGCATCCGTCCGGTACTTCGTGGGGTCGTCCGACGAGGTGTGCGCGCCGACGCGGTAGGTCAGCGCCTCGATGAATCGGGGGCCGGCGCCGCTGCGCGCCTCGTCGAGGTTCCTCGCCGTCACGGCGAAGCTCGCGAGCACGTCGTTGCCGTCGACCTGCACGCCCGGGATGCCGAAGCCGCTGGCGCGCTGCACGAGCGGCACCCGCGACTGCACACTCACCGGCACCGAGATGGCCCAGTGGTTGTTCTGCAGGAAGAAGACCTGCGGAGTCTGGTAGCTCGCCGCGAAAACGAGCGCCTCGTTGAGGTCGCCCTGGCTCGTCGCGCCATCACCGAAGTAGACGATGACCGCCTCATCCTTGTCGGGGTTGCCCGTCGCGTGCAGCCCGTCGAGGGCGATGCCCATCGCGTAGCCGGTGGCGTGCAGCGTCTGCGATGCGATCACAAGGGTATAGAGGTGGAAGTTCTTCGACTCGGCCGGGTTCCAGCCGCCGTGCGTCGTGCCGCGCAGCAAGCCGATGATGCCCAGCACATCGACGCCGCGCACCATGGCGACGGCGTGCTCGCGGTAGGCCGGGAAGATGTGGTCGTGGTCGCGTGCGGCCCGGGCGGAGCCAACCTGGGCGGCCTCCTGGCCCATGCTCGGCACCCAGAGGCCGAGCTGGCCCTGGCGCTGCAGGTTCGCCGCCTCGACGTCGAAGCGGCGGATGACCACCATGTCGCGGTGGAACTGGCGCAACTCGTCGTCGCTGAGCTTCTCGATGTACGGGAGGTACTCCTCAGCGGTGGCGCCGCTCTGCATGATGCCATCAGCGGAGAGCAGCTGCACCATCTCGACGGATTCTGCCACGGTGACCTCGCAGTCCTGTTAGTTCCCTGGGCTGTGCGCAGTGGAGTCCGGTCGTCGGGAGGGCCGACGTCAAGGTTCTAATCTAGCCCGCTCCGGGCGTGCGCCGTTGGTAGGGTCTGCACAACCTCTTTGGCTGCCGCTAGGAGTTTGCCCACAGATTCGGCCTCTCCGATCGATACCCGCAGCCCGTCGGTGCCGAGTGCGCGGGCGACGATCCCGTGCTCGAGGAAAATTTCGGCGGCGGCCGCCGTGTGCTCGCCCGTCGCGAACCAGACGAAGTTGCCCTGCGGATGCGGGATGCTCCAGCCCTGCTCGAGGAGGGCCTTCCAGACCTCGTCGCGCAGCGCCGAGATGCGCGCGACACGCTCAAGCAGGAACTCCTCGTTGTCGAGGGCCGCGATCGCCGCTCGCTGCGCGGGTTCGATCACCGAGAGCGGGATCGCCGCGGTGCGTGCGGCGTCGAGCACGTAGGCCGGGCCGATCGCGTAGCCGAACCGCAGCCCGGCAAGCCCATACGCCTTGGAGAAGGTGCGCAGCACGACGAGGTTCGGGTAATCGCCGACGAGGCCGATCCCAGACACCGCACCGGGGTCGGTCACGAACTCGGCGTAAGCCTCGTCGAGCACGACAAGCACGTTGCGCGGGACGGTCCCCATGAAGTCCGCGAACGCATCCGACGACACCGCGGCGCCGGTGGGATTGTTGGGGGAGCAGACGAGGATCAAGCGGGTACGCGCGGTCACCGCCGCGGCCATCGCCGCGTGGTCGTGGCTGCCGTCGGACTCGTCGCTCGGCACCGGCACGCTCGTCGCACCTGCCACCGTGACGAGACCGGGGTAGGCCTCGAAGGAGCGCCAGGCGTAGACGACCTCGTCGCCGGACCCCGCGGCGGCCTGAATGAGCTGGGCCAGGATCGCAACGGATCCGGCCCCAACGTGCACCGACCGGGCGTCGACGCCGTGGCGCTGCGCGATGCGAGCGCGCACGGCGATCGCGCTGCCGTCCGGATACCGGTTGATTGACGATTCGGCGATCGCCTCGAGGATCGCATCGATCGGTTCGAACGGATTCTCGTTCGACGAGAGCTTGAAGGCGTCGTCGGGGGCGGGCCTGCCCTGCCGGTAGGCGGCCAGGGCAACGATCTCGGGTCGCAGTTGCACCGGGGACTGGTCGCGGTCGCGGGAGTTCACCGTCCGATTCTAGGGCGGGTGCCTGTGCTGTTCTCTAGCACCGCTCTGGAGGCCTGGGGGCGGCTTTGCGTGGTCCCCTCCCGCCACGCGCCCGCGCGGCCCCTTTGCACCAGTGCCGGAGCACGGGCATCATTGTGAAATGAGAAGATTCCTGGTCAGGTTGATCATCAACGCGATCGCCCTCTGGCTCACCACGCTTATCGTGGTGGGCGTGCGGGTCGTGGCCTACGAGCCGGGCGACACCACCGCGAGCGTGCTTACGTTCTTGATGGTCGCCCTGGTCTTCGGAATCGTGAACGGCGTGATCGGCAACTTCATTCGGATCGTCGCGTTCCCCCTCTATATCCTCACGCTGGGTCTCATCGCCCTGGTCGTGAACGGACTCCTGCTGCTGCTCGTCGCCTGGATCAGCACCCTCATTGGATTCGGCCTCGAAGTCGATGGGTTCTGGTGGGGCGTGCTCGGCGCCCTCGTCCTCGCCTTGATCAGCTGGATCATCGGCATTTTCGTGCGCCCCATCGTCGGGCGCGACGAGCTTCGGCGCTAGCCGCCGGGACCGTTCCACGGCCGCCTCCTCGCGGCCTCGTCTTCTCCTGCACTGAGTCTTCTCCAGCACCGCGTCTTCTCCCGCACCGCGTCTTCCCCTGCACAGGCCCTGTGGGGAGATTCTTGTCCCTATCAGCCATTTCCTCTTTCGAAAGTATGTTCGAAGTGGGAGAATTGTGGCATGGAACAACTCCCGAACACCCTCCGCGGGGCCGCCGATACGGTCGCTGCCCTCGGGGCGTCCGCGGGGGAGTTCACCGCCCTGGACACCGCGTCCCTGTTCGCTGCGCAGCGCTCGGTC
>JAJAZI010000368.1 GCA_026785785.1 Microbacteriaceae bacterium | reverse complement strand
CGACACGGGTGTGGCGACGAGGGCTCCGACGAGGATCACGGCCAAAATGAGCGGCACGTTGTCGAGATCGGTTGAAAGGAACACTGTCAGCACCGCGATGGCCGCGCCGGTGGCACCGATGAGGTTGCCGCGTCGGGCCGTCCGTGGGTTGCCGAGGCCCTTGAGCGCGAGGATGAAGCAGGCGGCAGCGGCGAGGTAGAGCACCGCGGTCCACTCCGGGCTGAGCAGGCTCATCGGTCGCCTTCCTTCGCGGCTGCGGAGGGCGGGGCTGCGAAGGGCGGGGATGCGGAGGGCGGGGATGCGGAGGACTGGGCCGCGGCCCTGCGCCCGCCGAACATCTCCAGCATCCGGTCGGTCACGACGAAGCCACCGACGAGATTGATCGTCGACATCAGCACAGCGGCGAGCGCGGCGATCAGGATGCCGACGTTCTCGGCCTGCCCCGCAACGATGATCGCGCCGACGAGGATGATGCCGTGGATGGCGTTGGCCCCCGACATCAGGGGGGTGTGCAGGGTGCTGGAGACCTTCGAGACGACCTCGAAGCCGACGAAGACAGACAGCACGAAGATCGTCAGCAGGGTGACGGCATCCATCAGTTTGTTCCCTCCAGGGCGTCGCGGGTGGGTTGGTGAAGGATGGCGCCCGCGTGGGTGAGACAGGTTCCGCGGACGACCTCGTCGTCGAAGTCGGGAACGACCGCACCGTCGACGGTCATGAGGGCGATGAGGTTGGAGATGTTCCTCGCCAGGAGCCTGGAGGCATCGCTGGGCATTTTGGACGGTACGTCCTTCATGCCGAGCAGCACGATGTGGCCGTCGGCGACCGCAAACCGCACCTCCTCCCCCGCGATGCTGCCCTCCACGTTGCCGCCCGACTCGGCGGCGAGGTCGACGATGACCGATCCGCTGCGCATTCCCCGCAGCATGTCGGCGCTCACCAGGCGCGGCGCAGCCCGGCCGGGGATGGCCGCGGTCGTGATCACGACGTCGGCATCCGCGACGAAGGGGGCCAGCCGTTCCTGCTGGAGACGCGCGCGGTCCTCGGCCAGTTCCCGTGCGTAGCCCCCTGCCCCGTCGATCGCGTCAAGGCCGAGGTCGACGAAGGTGCCGCCCATGGAACGCACCTCATCGGCGGATGCGACGCGCACGTCGTACGCGGACACCCTGGCCCCGAGGCGCTTGGCCGTGGCGATGGCCTGCAGCCCCGCGACGCCGGCGCCCAGCACGAGCACCTTCGCCGGGGGGATGGTGCCGGCCGCGGTCATGTAGAGCGGGAAGAAGCGGGGCAGGCGCATCGCCGCCTCGAGCGCGCAGCGGTAGCCGGACACGAGCGCTTGCGAGGTGAGGGCGTCCATCGACTGGGCGCGGGAGATTCGCGGCACGAGCTCCATGGCGAAGGCCGTCACCCGCGCATCGCGGAACGCCGCGACCGCCTCGAGCTGACTGGCTGGCGACCCGAACCCGATCGTGATCGTGCCCGCGCGCAGGCGCCCGATGAACTCGGCGGTCAGCGGTCGCACGTGGGCGAGCACGTCGATAGTCTGCGGGTCGATGCTCGTCACGACCTCGGCGCCGGATGCTGAGTAGGCGGCATCCGTGTACCCGGCGGCCTCCCCCGCCCCCGCCTCGATGACGACATCGACCCCCTGGTCCGCGAGGTGGCGCACGGAGTCCGGCGTCGCCGCGACGCGCAGTTCGCCGGGATCTCGTTCCCGACCTACGGCTACCTTCATTGCCAGCTCCTCGCATCGTTGTGCTCAGTTGACGCTATCGAGATTTTGGGGATTCGTCGGGGAGGCGACGAGGCATTCGGCAGGCGGTCGCCCCGGGGGACCTTGGCCTCTGACGGGCGAGCGCGCGATGGCCCACCGTGGGAGATCACGACGACTAGAGGAATCACGCCCCCGCACTGCGATTCGCTGGACGGCCCTGTGGTCACCGCCGCCCGACAGGCCCTCGAGGCCGAGGACGTCGACCTCGTTCTCCCCTACGTACACGCGGAGGGCGAATCGGAGGTGCGCAGCATGTTCGACACTGTGCTGCCCGTGCGCCGCCAGAGCCCGGAGGCCAGGGAGGTGGCGGACCAGCTCTTCTTCGAAACAGTCGTTCGCGTGCATCGCGCGGGCGAAGGCGCGCCGTACACGGGCATCACGCCGGCGGGGCTCTCGGCCGGGCGGGTGGTTCCGCTCGCGGAGCACTCCATCGAGAGTGGTTCGTGCGAGGCGCTCGTGGGGTTTCTCAGCGATGTGCTTCGCGACGAATTCACCAGTCGGCTCGAGCACGTCAAGCTTCTGGAAGCTATGAAGCACCTCTCGCTGGATTTCGCGCGCAAGCACGTCGAGGCGATGCTCGGCTTCGAGGTCTATGCCCACCACGTCTACCAGGCGCTGTCCGCGCCTGCGATCCACAACGAGCGCGATCTCGTGCACCATCACTGAGCTGTCAAAGCTGGGCATCACGGCAAGAAAGCAATGTGGGCGGTGATCATCGGCGTGAACTTCATCGGGCCGATCGGCGAGCACACCGCCTGCACGATGCGGCTGCCCGCTGACCTCGCCACCTCGGTCGCCATCTCTGCCACCTGCAGCGCGACGGCGCGCATCGCATCCACCCCGTGCGTGTGATCGCCCGCCTTGTCGCGCGTCACGATCGCACGTCACGATCGCGCGTCACGATCCGAACGACAGCCGCGTGTCGTGTCGTCATGCCTGAAGGTCGTGCGTGCCGTCGCCGCCTCGGCTGGGGCTGTGACGACCGGGGTTTTTCGTCCCGGCCGATTCAGGGTTCCTCGTCCCAGGGGGTGCCCTCGAGGTCGCCGCGCAGGGTGCCGGTCGCGGCGTCGACGGCGGCGCCGACCGTCTGCGCGAACCGCTCCGGCGGGAATCGCCCGCTCAGGCCGTAGTCGCGTAGCAGATCCTTCACCGGGCCCTTCATCTCGGCGAAGATCAGGGTGATCCCGCGGGAGGCGAGGAAGTCGTCGAGTTCGACCAGCTCGTCGATCGCCGTCGTGTCGATGTCGGTGATGGGCTCGGCCGCGAGGATCAGGGTGCGCACCTCGGGGTCGGCCGCGGTGACCGTCGCGCGCACGTAGTCGTCGAAAAGCCCACCGTTCGCGAAGAAGAGCGGTGCGTCGAAGCGAACGATCACAATGCCGGGCAGGCGTTCACCGTCGGGATGCCGCGAGAGGTCGTGGTAGCCGCGCACCCCGTGCCGGCGGCCGAGTTCTGCCCGGTATGGTCTCCACGCCTGGTTGACGAACGCCAGGAAAGAGAGACCGATCGCCACTGCGATGCCCTGGATCACCCCGACCACGAGCACCCCAGCGAATGCCGAGAGCGACAGAAGCGCGTCCACTCGGTTCATCCGGGCGATGGCGACGAAGCCCTTCACATCGATGAGGCTGCCCGCGGCGACGATCACCACCGCGGCGATCGCCGCCGAGGGAAGGTAGACCGTGAGCCCGGGGGCGGCCAGCATGAACACGATGATGAGCACCGCACCGACAACACCGGTGAGTTGGGAGCGCGCACCCGCCTTCTCTGCGACCGGGGTGCGCGACGACGAGCCCGAGATCGGGAACCCGCCGAACAGTCCGCTCGCGAGATTCGACGCCCCGATCGCCGCCATCTCCTGGCTGCCGCTGACCGACTCGCCGCGCCGCGCCGCGAATGCGCGCGAGAGCACGGCGGTGTCCGTGAAGGCGATGAGGGCGATGCCGAGTGCGGGGAGCGCGAGCTCCGTGACATCCGCCCACCCCACCCCGCCGAGGGCGGGTGCCGGCACTCCCTGCGGGAGCGCCCCGACCACTGGCAGCCGCTCCGACAGCCCGAGGATCGCGGTGAGAGCGGTCGCGAGCACCACCGCCACGAGAACCCCGGGCACGCGCGACAGGAACCGGTCGAACAGCACGATCACGGCAAGCGATCCGAGGCCGAAGGCCAGCGCGAGGCTGTCGACTCTGCCCTCGGCGATGCCTGCGAGGATCGCGGAAATGTCGGCAAGCGGGGACTCCCGGTCGATCGAGAAGCCGAGCAGCGGCGGTATCTGCGAGACGAGCACAAGCAGGGCGATCGCGTTGAGGTAGCCGACCCGGATCGGCTTGGAGATGAGGTCGGTCACGAAGCCGAGCCGCAGCAGTCCCCCCACCAGCAGGATCACGCCGACCAT
>JAJAZI010000367.1 GCA_026785785.1 Microbacteriaceae bacterium | reverse complement strand
CACCGGGAGGCGTCGCGTGGGACGGGGTGGCCGCGGAGGACCCCGCTGCGGCGGGCGCCGACTCTCCGGCCTGTGCCTCGAGCGGGCCGGCGCCGGCGGGGATCGAGGTCGCCCCCGCGGCGCCCCCCGGTGCCGAAGCGGTCGGTGCCGGCGTCTCGGCGATAGTCGTGCCGGTCGCCCTGGTCACCGGGGCCGCCGTCAGCGCGGTGTTGGCGGCGGCAAGCTGGCTGGCTGCCGTTGCCTCGACAGGCGTCGCGAGAGGCCCACCGAGAATCTGGCGCTCGGGCCGGGCGAGGGCGGCAGGAGGGGCAGTGGCGGCTCGGCCGTCCGAGGGCACGTGAGCCGCCGCAGCCGCCGCAGCGTCGCCTGTCGGGCTGGCCGCTGTGCTGGTGCCAGTGCCAGTGCCAGAGTCGTCAGAGTCGTCAGAGTCGACCGTCGCCGTCAGCGCTGGGCCGGCCGCCTGCCCGGCTGCCCAGGCGGACGACGGCGCGGACTCGGCGGCCCGCTCGGTCGCCGGATCGGCGCCCGGCGCGAGTACCGCCTCGGTTGCCAGATCTGTGGTCGGCACGGGCGTCGGCTCGGCCGCGGAATCCGTCGACGGGTCCGGCGTCGAATCCGTCGTCGGCATTGGCGCGGACTCGGCTGACGCCCCAGCAGGCGCCGCGGTCGGTGCAGCAGCCTGCAGAGGTCCGCGGGCCGTGATCAGAGCCGCCCTGTCCGCGGAGGCGCGCGCGGCCGGTTCTGCCGCGTCGGGGGCATGGTTTCGGGGAGCCGCGTGCGGCGGGCGCTCATGGCGTGGCTGACCGCCGGAGCGCGGGTGCTCGGTGACACGAGCACGCGCCCCGGGCGGGGCAGTCGCGGTCGCCTCCGCCATCGCGGCGGCGAAGCCACTGGCGTCCGGCGGGCGCGGAGTCGGGCGGGTGCCCCCGGCCACGGGGATAGCCTCGCGCTGGATGATCGTCATGTCGCCTCGGATTCGCGGTTGCGGTGCCACGCCGTGGAGGCGAGTTCGTCGATGGCGGACTGCTCGGTCTTGAGGTCGCTCGCGACGACTTCGACGTGGTGCTTCTCAGCGAGCTTCTCGAGGCCGACGGTCTTCATGCGGGCGGTGGTGAGCGCGGCGGTCGCGCGCTCCACCGCCTCGGCCTCGATGCTGCCGAGGGCCTCGAGTTCGGCGAGCATGCCGCGTGCGGACGAGCGCGCCACGGCGACGGCAGTGAGCGCGAGCCGGTCGGTCGGCTGGGCCTCGCCTCCGGCGAGCTCGGCTCGGATCCGCGCCCGACGAATCTGGTTCTCCCGCAGCCGCGCGTTCGCGGCGGAGAGAGCGCCCACCGCGGCATCCTGTTCGAGGTGTCGCAGGCGCAGCAGGCCGGCGAGCGAGAAGGCGCGCACCATCACGCCCCCCGCAGGGTCGAGGCGAGGCGTTCGAGGCGGGCCCAGGCCTCCACCGACGAGGATCGCTCGTCCATGCCCTGCCGGAGGTAGGCGTCGATCTCGGCCCGGTGGTCGACGCCCGCGTCGACGAGCAGGTTGGAACCGCGCTGGTAGGCACCGACATCGAGCAGGTCCTGGGCGGCGAGCCGCGCCGCGAGCACCGTGCGCAGGCCGGTGGCGGCGGCGGACTGGTCCGGGCCGATGATGCGCGAGGCCACGCGGGAGACCGAGCCGAGAACGTCGACGGGCGGAAAGTGGCCCACGAGGGCGAGCTTGCGGTCGAGAACGACATGGCCGTCGAGGATCGACCTGGCCGCATCGGCGATTGGCTCGTTGTGGTCGTCGCCGTCGACGAGTACCGTGTAGACGCCCGTCACCGACCCGGTCTCGCCCGTGCCGGCGCGTTCGAGCAGCCGCGCGAGCACCGAGAACGTCGACGGCGGGTAGCCGCGCGTGGCCGGGGGCTCCCCGACCGACAGGCCGATCTCGCGCTGGGCCATCGCGACGCGGGTGAGCGAGTCCATCATGAGCATCACGTCGGCACCCTCATCGCGGAAGGATTCCGCGATCCGGGTGGCCACGAACGCCGCGCGCAGGCGCATGAGCGCAGGCTCGTCCGACGTGGAGACGACGACGATCGAGCGGGCGAGCCCCTCCGGACCGAGGTCGTCTTCGAGAAACTCGCGCACCTCGCGTCCGCGCTCGCCGACGAGGGCGATGATCGAGACCTGCGCTTCGGTGCCGCGCGCGATCATCGAGAGCAGCGATGACTTGCCGACACCGGATCCGGCGAAGAGCCCCATCCGCTGCCCGCGCCCGACGGTCGTGAGCGTGTCGAGCACGCGCACCCCGAGCTGCAGCGGCCGGTCGATGCGCGAGCGGTGCATCGCCGACGGTGCCTCGTTCTCGAGCGGCACCATCGCGGACGCCCTCAGCGGGCCCTTCCCGTCGATCGGGCGACCGGCGCCGTCGATGACCCGGCCGAAGAGACCGGAGCCTGTCGGCACGAGCAGCTGTCCGGAGCGCGTGCGGGCGGGCGAGCCTGCGCGGATGCCCGCGAGCCGGCCGAGCGGCATGCAGCGGATGCCGTCGCGCGTTGTCGCGACGACCTCGGCGTCGACGCCGATACCGTCGCCGATGCTCACGAGGTCACCGATCGCGCAGTCGAGGCCGGCGATCTCGATGCCCAGGCCGACGATCGACGACACGGTCCCGACCCGCTCCGGACGCGCCGCGGCGAGCGCGGAGGCAACTCGTTCGGCGAGCGGTCGGGCCAGCGCGAGCGTCATGACTCCCCCAGCAGCTCTGAGCGCACACGCGCGAGCGCCGTCGAGATGCGCGCATCGATGTGTCCGTCCGCAAGCCGGGAGAGAGCGTCACCGCGCGCGAGCGTGGGGTCGGCGACGAGCTCGACCCCCGCGGCCCGCAGCCCATCGAGGTCGAACGCCGAGAGGTCGGCGAGGTCGGCGGGATGGAGCTGCACCGCCTGCACGAGGGATGGATCGATGCCATCGAAGGCGCGGGTGATGGCTGACCTGGCCGAGCGTTCCCCGTCGTCGAGTTCGCGGGTGAGGATCGCCTCGGCGATGTCGACGGCGGCGGCGGCCAGCATCACGTTGGCGTCGGCGAGCACGGGAGCGGTGCGTTGCCCCAGATCCTGCGCGGCTGCGCCGAGCGCCGCGAGGGCGAGATCGAGGCGGGCCTGCTGCTCACGCATCGCAGCGGAGTGCTCCGCCGCGCGGGCGGCCTCGCGCGTGTCGGCTTCGGTGCGCGCCGCGCGCAGACCCGCGAGGTATCCAGCCGAGTGGCCTCGCGCGGCGCTCTCGGCGTCGCCAGCGGAGCCGCGCACGCTCGGGAACGTCATTCTCGAGAACGACGCATCAATCGACAAAGCTCTCCTCCTCTTCGCCGCGGCGGATCGTGATCTCGCCCTTCGCCTCGAAGTCGCGGATGGAGCGCACGATCTCGGCTCTGGCCTCGTCGACCTGCGAGACGCGCACCGGACCGGTCGAGCCGATCTCGTCGTCGAGGAGTTCACGATTCCGCTCGGAGAGGTTGCGCTTGAGCGCCGAGACCACGGGTTCGCTTGCTCCCTTGATTGCGACCGCGAGCACCGCGACATCCAGGCCCCTGAGCACCTTCTGCACGTCCCGGTCCTCGAGCTTCACGATGTCGGCGAATGTGAGCATGCGCGCGCGCACCGCTTCGGCAAGCTCGGGATCGTGTGCCTCGAGCCCCTCGAGGATCGCGCGCTCCGTCGCGAGGTTCGAGCGGTTGATGATGTCGACGAGGGGCTGCACCCCACCGACAACCTCGATCGTCTCGCGTGGCAGTGGCAGGCCGGCGCTCGCCTTGAGGGTCTCGGCGACGATCGCCAGCGTCTCGGGCGTGGCGCTGCCGAAGCTCACGATGCAGCGCGCCACATTGGTGCGCAGCGGGTCGCCGAGCTCCGCCATGATCGCGGAGGCGCGCTCGGAGCTGAGGTGCGCCAAGACGAGCGCGACCGTCTCCGGGAGCTCACCGTCGAGCAGCATTCCGATGCGCGCGGGTTCGATGCTGTCGAGGAACTCGAAGCCCTTACCGGCCATCGAGGTCGCCACGCGCAGCATGACACCCGCAGCCTTCTCATCGCCGAACGAGGCCTTGAGTAGGCCGGATGCCACCTCACGCCCGCCCCTCTGCATCCGATTGCCACTGAGGGTCAGACCGTGGAACTCGGTGAGGGTGCGCTCGGCAACAATGTTGTCGACCCGGCGCAGGCGCACAATCTCGGCGGTGATCTCCTCGGCCTCCGCCTCGGTGAACTGCTTCATGACCTTGGCGGCGCTGGCCTGGTCCATGCTCAAGAGCACGACCGCGGCCTTCTGCGTACCCGTCAGTGTGAGAGAGGTGGGCATCAGGCCGGCTGCCTGTCATCCATCAGGCCGCGAAGGTACTCCGCCGCCCGTTCCGGGTCCTTCTCCGCGAGGGTGCTGATTTCCGCCCGCTGCCGGTCGACATCGGATTGAGGGGCGGGCGGTGACGCCGGGGGCGGTCTGAGCGCCGGCTGGCTGAGGAACGTCATCGGCACGGTGGGCGCGGTGAGTATCTCGTTGAGCGCGGCCATGTCGACCTCTTCGCGCTTCTGCCGGCGTGAGCGGAGGGCGAAGAAAACCAGACCGAGCACGATCGAGATGATGATGGCGAAGGCGATGAGGGCCGTGCGGATGATCTCGGCGCTGCGCTCGCTCCCCGCGGCCGCATCAGCGGCGGCAAGGGCCTCAGCGGCCTCGATCGCACCGGCTTGGCTGAAGCCGACGAGTTTGACCGTCACCTCGTCTCCCCTGTTCGGGTCGATTCCCGCGGCAGCGGACACGAGCTCGGCGATCTCGTCGACGTCGAGGGTGCCCGCGACGTCGGCGTTGAGCGCCACCGACACGGTCTGCCTCTCGATCGACCCCGCCGGGATCGTCCGCGACTCGGTGACCTTGTTGATCGCGTT
>JAJAZI010000366.1 GCA_026785785.1 Microbacteriaceae bacterium | reverse complement strand
GCGTTGGCGTCATACGCGGCGGCGGGATTCGCGCCGACCCGATCGGCGACAACGGTGGCCATTGACGGGCTCTGCTGCACATTGCTGATGGTGGCGATGATAACGAGGTCGATCTGATCGGCGGGGACGCCCGACTTCTCGATCGCCTCTGTGGCCGCATCCGTCGCGAGATCGATGGCGGACACACCCGCGGATGCCCTTGTGCGGGTGATGATGCCGGTGCGCTGCTGGATCCATTCGTCGCTCGAGTCGATCGGGCCGATGAGCTCGGAGTTCGGCACGATCAGGTCGCCACGGGCGGCACCGTAGCTGTAGATGCGGGTGAATTCGCTGCCCTGCGACTGCGTGAGTGTTGCCGTTGTCATGAGATCCCGTCAATCAGGTCGAATGCCGCGGTGAGGTCTGCCGGGGTCTTGACGGCCACGGTCGGCACTCCTTTGAGGCCGCGTTTTGCCAGTCCGACAAGCGCACCGGCCGGAGCGATCTCGATCACTCCCGTGACGCCAGCGGCCGCGAACGAGGCCATCGTGCTATCCCACCGTACTGGGGAGCTGACCTGTCCAACGAGCAGGTCGACGAACGCCGCACCGCTCCTGACGGTCGATCCGTCGCGGTTGGTCCAGATCTGCAGGCTCGGGTCGTGCGTCTCGAGGCCGGCCGCGACAGTGCGAAGACGCTCGACGGCCGGAGCCATGTACCGGGTGTGGAAGGCGCCGGCGACCTGGAGCGGGATGACCCGCGCTCCAGCCGGGGGAGCGGCCTTGAGCTCGTCGAGCGCGCCGAGGGCGCCGGCCACGACGATCTGTCCACCGCCGTTGAAGTTCGCCGGCTCGAGCCCGAGCTGTGCCAGCTTCTCGAGCAGCTCGGCCTCGTCGCCACCGAGAACGGCGCTCATACCCGTCGCCTCGCGAGCGGCGGCCTGCGCCATCGCGGCCCCGCGCTCGGTGACAAGCGTCATGGCGTCGGTGGTGGAAAGGATGCCGGCGGCCGCGGCCGCGGTGACCTCGCCGACGGAATGCCCGGCGACCCCGCCGATCCGCTCTCGCCGGCCGTCGGCGAACAGCGACGTGAGCGTGAGCAGTCCTGCCGCGACGATGAGCGGCTGGGCGATGGCGGTATCGCGGATCGTGTCGCCATCCGACACGGTGCCGTGGGCCACCAAGTCGATGCCGATCGCGTCGGAGATAGCCTCCAGATCGCTGCGGTAGCCGCCTTCGGCGAGCCAGGGGGTCAAGAATCCGGGGGCTTGGGAGCCCTGTCCCGGGCATACGACGACGATCACTTTTCTAGTCTGCCAACCTGCCAACCAGCGGCGCTGTACCAATCGCACCAAAAACTGGCACAACCTTTGTGGATTCTCTCAGATCAACGCCGTCGCTTCCGCGGAACAGCATCCGGTTCCGCGATCGAGCCGAGGATCAGCGCGGCCTGGAGGATGAGCGACTCGCGCGCGCCGGTCGCATCCCAACCAATGACCTCAGAGACCCGCTTGAGGCGGTAGCGCACCGTGTTCGGGTGCACAAACAGCTCTCTGGCGGTCGCCTCGAGCGAGCGCCCGTTGTCGAGGTAGCACCACAGGGTGGCCAGCAGCTCGGTGGAGTGCGCCTGCAGCGGGCGGTAGATGCGGTTGATGAGGGTCGAGCGCGCCAGGGCGTCTCCCGCGAGGGCACGCTCGGGCAGCAGGTCGTCGGCGAACGCGGGTCGCGGCGCGTTGCGCCAGGCCCGGGCCACGGCGAAGCCGGCGAGGGCAGCCTTCGCACTCTTCGAGGCGTCGACGAGGCTCGGCACCTCGTGGCCGAGCACGAGGTGCCCGTCGCCGAACCCGGGTTCGAGGGCGGTGGCGATGTCCATGAACGGTACGAGTGTGGATTCGACGGTCGTCTCGCCGTCCGGCGGGGTCGGATGAGCCCGGCCGATCACCAGCACGAGGCGGCTGCCCTGCACGCCGATGAGCACGTCGGCGTGGAGGTGCCTCGCGGTGCGCCTCAGCATGTCGACGTCGAGCATCCCCGGCGCGGTTCCGACGAGCACCGACACCTCGCCGTGCCCATGCCAACCGAGGGCCGCGATGCGGGACGGGAGCTCGTCGTCGTATTCGCCACTCAGGATCGAGTCGACGACGAGCGCTTCGAGCCGGGCGTCCCATAACCCGCGGGCCTCGGCGGCGCGGGCGTAGACGTCTGCGGCGGCGAAGGCGATTTCGCGCGAATAGAGCAGGATCGCCTCGCGCAGCGTCTCGTCCCGGCCCTTGACCCGGTCCTCGACGACCTCGACGGTCACCTTGATGAGCTGGAGCGTCTGGGTGAGGCTCACCGAGCGCAGCAGCTCCCGGGGCGCCGCACCGAAGACATCCGCCGCAATCCACGGAGTGGAGGTCGGGTCGTCGAACCAGTGGATGAACGAGGTGATACCGGCCTGTGCGACCAACCCGACGGCTGACCGCCGCCCCGGCGGCATGTCGCCGTACCAGGGCAGTGTCTCGTCGAGCCTCTTGAGCGTCGCCGTCGCGAGCTCGCCTGTCACCGTCTTCAGCCAGGCGAGCGTCTGCTCCTTTGAATGCGCCACGGTAGACCGTCTGTCGCCCGTCGTCAGCTCTCGCCGCCCGTGTTGCCGGAGGTGCCGGCGCTCACATCGTGCAGGCGGTACTTGTCGATCGCGGCCTGGGGTACCGACGGGTCGATCTTGCCCTGGGCCACGAGGGACTCCAGCGCCCGCACGGCGAGCGACGGCCCGTCGATCTTGAAGAAGCGCCTGGCGGCAGCGCGCGTGTCGGAGAAGCCGAACCCGTCGGCCCCGAGCGTCGCGAAGTCGCCGGGAACGAACTGGCGGATCTGGTCGGGCACCGCGTGCATGAAGTCGGTGACCGCGATGAACGGTCCATCGGCTCCGGCCAGCTTGCTGGTCAGGTAAGGCACGCGGTTCTCCGCCTCCGGGTAGAGGAAGTTCTGCTCGAGCGCATCGAGTCCCTCGCGGCGAAGCTCGGTCCACGATGTGACCGACCAGACGTCCGCGGAGACGCCCCAGTCCTCGGAGAGCAACTGCTGCGCTTCGAGGGCCCAGGGGATCGCGACGCCGGATGCCATCAGCTGGGCACGCGGGCCTTCGGTCGAGCCCGACTTGAGCAGGTAGATGCCCTTGAGCAGACCGTCGACGTCGAGGTTCTCCGGCTCGGCCGGATGCACGAGCGGCTCGTTGTAGACGGTGATGTAGTACATGACGTTCGGGTCGACGTGGGTCTCCCCGTACATGCGCTCGAGGCCGGCCTGCACGATGTGGCCGATCTCGTAGCCATAGGCGGGGTCGTAGGAGATCACGGCTGGGTTCGTCGACGCGAGCAGCAGCGAGTGGCCGTCGGCGTGCTGCAGGCCCTCGCCGGTGAGCGTGGTGCGACCGGCGGTCGCGCCGATGATGAAGCCGCGTGCCATTTGGTCGCCCGCGGCCCACATCGCGTCGCCGGTGCGCTGGAACCCGAACATCGAGTAGAAGACGTAGACCGGGATGAGCGCCTCGCCGTGCGTCGAGTACGAGGTACCGGCCGCGGTGAACGCGGCAAATGCGCCGGCCTCGTTGATGCCGACATGCAGGATCTGACCCTGCGCGCTCTCCTTGTAGGCGAGCAGCTGGGCCCGGTCCACCGAGGTGTACTGCTGGCCCTGGGGGTTGTAGATCTTCGACGTCGGGAAGTACGCGTCCATGCCGAAGGTGCGTGCCTCGTCGGGGATGATCGGCACGATGCGGTGCCCGAAGTCCTTCGACTTGAGCAGGTCCTTGAGCAGGCGGGCGAACGCCATGGTCGTGGCGATTTCCTGCTTGCCGGAGCCGCGCTTGACGACGTCGTAGGTGGCGGTCCCGGGCAGGGCAACCTGGGTGAACCGCGAGCGCCGTTCCGGCACGTAGCCGCCGAGCGCTTGGCGGCGTTCGTGCAGGTACTGGATGGCCTCGTCGTTGTCGCCGGGGTGGTAGTACGGCGGCATGTACGGGTTCTCCTCGAGTACAGCATCCGTGATCGGGATGCGCATCTCGTCGCGGAACTGCTTGAGGTTGTCGAGCGTCAGCTTCTTCATCTGGTGGGTCGCGTTGCGGCCCTCGAACGACGGGCCGAGGCCGTAGCCCTTGACCGTCTTCGCGAGGATGACGGTCGGCTGGCCCGTGTGTTCCTGGGCTGCCTTGAACGCCGCGTAGACCTTGCGGTAGTCGTGTCCGCCGCGCTTGAGGCCCCAGACCTCGTCGTCGGTGTAATCCTTGACCAGTTCGAGGGTGCGCGGGTCGCGGCCGAAGAAGTTCTCCCGCACGTAGGCGCCGCTCTCGGCCTTGTAGGTCTGGTAGTCGCCGTCGGGCGTGCGGTTCATGAGGTCGCGGAGCGCACCCTCGGTGTCGCGGGCGAGGAGCTCGTCCCACTCGCGTCCCCAGACGACCTTGATGACGTTCCAGCCGGCTCCACGGAAGAAGCTCTCGAGCTCCTGGATGATCTTGCCGTTGCCGCGCACCGGTCCGTCGAGGCGCTGCAGGTTGCAGTTGATGACGAAGTTGAGGTTGTCGAGTCCTTCGTTGGTCGCCCACTGCAGCGCGCCACGGCTCTCGACCTCGTCCATCTCGCCGTCGCCGAGGAACGCCCAGACCTGCTGGTCGGAGGCATCCTTGATCCCGCGGTTGGTGAGGTACTTGTTCGCCTGCGCCTGATAGATCGCGTTGATCGGGCCGAGGCCCATCGACACGGTCGGGAACTGCCAGAATTCCTTCATGAGCCGCGGATGCGGGTATGACGAGAGTCCGCCGGCCGTGTGGGACTTCTCCTGGCGGAACCCGTCGAGCTGTTCGGTGCTCAGCCGGCCCTCGAGGAAGGCACGGGCATACATGCCGGGGGAGGCGTGGCCCTGATAGAAGATCTGGTCGCCGCCGCCGGGGTGGTGCTGGCCGCGGAAGAAGTAGTTGTGGCCTACCTCGTAGAGCGAGGCAGAGGAGGCGTAGGTGGAGATGTGCCCGCCGACACCGATTCCGGGCCGTTGGGCGCGGTGCACGGTGATCGCTGCGTTCCAGCGGATCCAGGCGCGGTACCGGCGCTCGACAGCTTCGTCGCCCGGGAACTCAGGTTCGTTCTCCGGCGCGATGGTGTTCAGATAATCGGTCGTGGGCACCATCGGTACGCCGAGGTGCAGTTCTTTCGACCGCTTGAGCAGGCTGAGCATGATCTGCCGGCCCCGCTCGTGCCCCTGCGCTTCGACGAGCGCATCGAGGGATTCCTGCCATTCGGCAGTCTCCTCGGGGTCCTTGTCGATGTTGTTGACCGAATATGGATCCTGATCGTTGACCGTCACCGTAGACCTCGCTCTTGTTCGCGGATTCCCCGTGGTTGCTGCTGCGGAGCCCCTCGCCGAGTTCCGGCTCGGGTTTCGAGGGGCGGTACGCGCGTTGGGCGGTATCGAGTCTAGTTGCACCCAACCGTTGGGACTTGACCCAGACGACGCCCCGCGTAGGATTGCGAATCGTGCTCGTGGGTCGCCGCGCACACGCACGAAAGGACAGGTAATGCCACTGCAGGACTCGACGCTGGCTCCGGATTTCGAGCTGCCCAATCAGTTCGGCGAGCACATCCGCCTCTCCGACTTCCGCGGCCGCAAGCCGGTCGCCCTGGTGTTCTTCCCCCTCGCCTTCTCGAGCACCTGCACGAGCGAACTGTGCGAACTGCGCGACAATCTCGCCCTCTTCGCCGACGGCGGCGTCGAACTCATCGGCATCTCGGTCGACTCGAAGGCCACGCTGCGCGCCTACGCCGAGCACGAGGGCTACGACTTCACCCTCCTCGCCGACTTCTGGCCTCACGGTGCGGTCGCCAAGGAGTACGGCGTATTCCTCGAGGCCAAAGGCTTCGC
>JAJAZI010000365.1 GCA_026785785.1 Microbacteriaceae bacterium | reverse complement strand
CCCCCCCCCAACCCCCCCCCGGGGGGGGGGCGGCCCCCCCACAACACCCCGTCCACCAACCACCCCCCCCCCCGGGGGCGGCCGGGGGGCGGCCGCCGCCCCCCCCCCCGCGCTGTTCACCGCATAGGAGAGGGTCTTCGCCCCTTGCAGGAGCCACGGCGATGAGCTCCCGACATCGTGCCGATAGCCGCGATCCAGGGTCACGACGCGCAGCCCGTCTCGTCGTGCCGCCGCGAAGTCCGAACTGGCGAAGCCGTGCACCCATCCGGTCGGGCGGCCGTCGCCCTCGATGCCGCGGGTGTAGATCATCTTGATCGCTGCTTCGCTGTGGCCGGCGAGGGCGTCGGCGACGGCGGCGATCGCGGCCCGCCACGCATCGAGGTCTGGCTCGGGCAGGTCGAGCGCCGCCGCCGACCCCGCGAAGCGGCGCAGGTGCGCCCCGAGCGCCTGCGGAGTGCCCGACACCGCACCGATCGTCTCGAAGATGCCGTCGCCGCGGGTGATGCCGAGGTCGCGCACACCAACATGGAACGCGTCAGGGTCGACGAATCGCAGTGGGGCTGCGCCGTCGAGATTCTCCGGCGCATGCCGGGAGGGCTGGTTCAGGATCGCGAGGGCGGATGCCGGCGTGGTGCTCATCGTCCCAGCCTACGGAATCTGCATCGGTCCGCCTGCTGCGTCGTCGAGATCGTCCCGGGAGGTGCCGAGCTTTTCGTTGCAGGGAAGGGCATCGACCATCGCATCCAGCTCCTCCGGCGCCGACGCGGGGGCGGGTGACCGCGGTGATCCGCGACCTACTTGCTGGATTTCTTCTCGCTCGTCGATTCGCTCTGCAGCTCCCGCTGCTGTCCGGACATCGCCGTGCTCATGGTCTCGAACTTGCGCGGCTTGCCCTTCTCCACCATTTGAATCCGCCCAGTACGCCGTTGTCCTTGCTCGCGGCGATGTGCTCTGTATCGATGCGCTGCCCCAGGTTCAGCTGGCGCAGGAACGACCCGGCCTGACGCTCGCGGGACAGCCACTGCAGACCCGTCGAATTGCTCAGGGTGCGCTCCGCCCGAATCGTGAGGAGTTGCCCGTCGACGTCGATGTCGACCGATCCCGGGTCGATGCCGGGCATGTCGGCGGCGAGCACGTAGTGGTCCCTGTTGGCGTAGAGATCAATCGGCATCAGGCGAGGCGTGCCCCGCGCTCAGGGGCCACGCCAGTCCCTGTGTACCCCGAATTCGATCAATTCCCCCGCCGCGTGTCCTCCTTTGTGTGGACCCTCGGTCTGGGGGACGCGCGCTTCGGCACACGCTGCCTAGAGTGGGACCAGCAACTTAGCCGGGGGGCTAGGGATGACGGCGGCACGTGGTCGGCATCGGATCGCGGGGGCGATCGGATGCGGATGTCAACGACGTGCGGCCGCCGTCATCACTGCGAAGAAGGGCCGATGCTTCGGGAGCGTCGGAATCCTTCTGCGTCGCCACAGACGGGGGCCTGGGGTTAACGGGGGCGGGAACTGTGGATCATGGCAGTTCCCGCCCCACTTCTCGATCCATCACGATGACGTCGCAGTCGCGGATCGTAGCGCCGGAACCCTCTCGACTCGGGAATCGGACTCAGGCGTCAGGCGCTTATGGGGCAAGATTATGCCCGCAGGCGAGAATGCTGTACCCCTTGACGTGATCGCGGGGGTCGTGAGAACGGGTCGTGTGACCGGGGCGGGTCAGCGGGGCGGGTGGGCCGAGGTCGCTGAGCGCTCCGCAGCCGCTGGTGTTGTTCGTTGGCGCGTACGCGATTACACCTGTCCAGTCTCAAGGGATCGTGGACACGATTTCACCCGCGGGAGCGAATAACACCCGCGGGAGCGAATAACACCGGCGCGAGAGTGCGCGCACCGCGCACACGCGTGGCCGGAGTGGAGCTAGCTCTTGTCGCTGTTGCCCTCGTTGCCGTCGTTGGCTTCGCTGCCTTCTTCTGTGCTCGGCTCGCTGCCCGTGACCTTGTCGGCGACGGCCTTCGCGGCCTCCGCGACCTTCTCGCTCACGTCTTTCGCGGTGTCGGCGAGCTTCGACGCGGCATCCACCGCTCCAGCGACGGCCACCTTGGTGCCCTCGGAGACAGACTGGCCGGCGATCCTGGACGTGCCAGCGATCTTCTCCCCGACGGACTTGGCCCCCTCGGCGGCGACCTTAGAGCCCTCGGCGACCTTCTGCGCGGCGACCTTGGCGCCGCCTGCGACTTTGTCCGCGACGATCGGTGCGTTTTCCTTGACGAAGTCTTCGGCTTCGTGAACGACCTTCTGCACGCGCGGGTCCTCCCACGCCTCGGTGCTCTTCGCCTTCAGGCGCTCGTAGGGTGCCCGACCCGAACGGGCACCGAGTACGTATCCGGCGGCAAGCCCGACGATGAAAATCAGTTTGAGGCGCATGGCGGAATCCTTTGGTCGACAACGATCTCGTGAGTGACGCGTGGTTCTACGGTACTTCGTACCCGTCGAGCGTGCGACCGCGGGCCAGCCGACGGCCGGGCCCGCTGAACCGACCGTTGCAGTGAGTTCAGGAGTCGGCGGCGCCAGCGGTGAACGGCTTGCTCTCGGACCCCGTGCACGGCCAGGTGTGCATCGCCCGCTTCGTCCGGACAAGCGTCGATGCCGGTCCGGGGAACGGGCGGGAGGAGATCCCTCCCTCGAGCCTCCCGTCGACGAACACGGTCGAGGCCGGGCGGAAGAACGAGGGTTCAAGTTGCTCCCGGGGTAGAGGATCCTGTCGAGGTTGGTGAGGCGGATGCGGCAGCCGTCGACGGTGACGATCGTCGGTGCCGACCGAGTGGCCTCTGCGCGGGACATGGCTCATCCTCACCGGGTGCTCGCCCCGCGGGAGAGACCCTTGATCGTGAGGCCCAGAGCCCCAGGGAGTTTTCCGCCGCACGAACTCGCGTCGCACAATGGCGCAGATACGAGCGATCTGGAGCGGCCCAATCACCTGTGGCCTCGTCAACGTGCCAGTGCAACTCGACAGCGCCACCGAGGATCACGACCTGAAGCTGCAGCAGGTCCACGATGAAGACGGCGGGTGCATCCGGTATCAGCGGCCCTGCGAGGTCGTCGATCACGAGCACATCGACCCGATCAGGTTCGACCGCAGCTACTACCTCGAGCCGGCGTCGAAGTCTGCCAAGGCCCACACCCTGCTGCGCCGCACGCTCGAGGAGACCAACCGCACCGCCATCGTGCAGTTCGTGCTGCGGCAGAAGACCAGGCTCGGGGCCCTGCGGGTGCGCGACGACGTGCTCGTTCTGCAGGCGCTGCTGTGGGATGAGGAGATGCGTCAGGCCGTTTTCCCATCCCTCGAGGAGCGTGTGTCGATCTCGGCGAAGGAACTCGAGCTGGTGGATGAGTTCATCCGCAGCTTCGAGTCCGACTTCGAGCCGGAGTGCTTCAGCGACCACTACGAGGATCAGTTGCGCTAGCTCGTCGAGGCGAAGCTCGAGTGCGGTGAGGCGATCGACACGGAGAAGATCGTCGGGGAGAAACCCGAGGACGGGGGCGGCGGCGAGGTTCTCGATCTCATGGAGGCGCTGCGGAAGAGCATCGACAAGTCACGTGCCGCCGGCGGGCAGAAGAAGGGTGCCCGGCGATCGCCTCGGGCGACGATGCCGAGAGGCAACGCCGCGTCAGGCTAGGTTCTCATTCCCAGCGAATCCGTACCCTATAGGGGTACAAATCGGCGTAGAATCATGTATGAGCCCGGATTCAGCCGGGCGATGAGTGTCAACAGTCACCTCGAGGCGGTCAACCCGCGTCGCCAGCTGCGGGGCGACAACGAGGCCGGTGTTTCGGGACAGTGGCATCCGGTTCGTGTACTGCACACTCGATGGGCCGACCTGGCTCGCCGCACCTCAGGGCCAGGTCCGCCGCCCACCCTGTGCCATTGGTCGGGGCTGACGCCAAGCCGATGCGACACGATCGGCAGGGTCAGGGTGCTGTCGTTCGTGAGTGCGAGCAGGGATCGGCCCACGCTGAAACAGGCGGTGCCCCCGACCACACCATCAGACGCTGACCTGAAAGGTGCCGAGTTCGTTGACGCGCTGCTGAAACGGGAGCCTGAGCAGGAAGCCCGCGACGGTCTGGGAGCCGGTCTGGGTGACGAGAAGCTCCTGCAGGATCTCGTTCCAGTTGCGCCGCAGCCTGTCGGGCTCCGGCTCGCGGGTGGCGCGAACGGGCACGAAGCTGTGGTTCCCGGCGCTCTGCCGAAAGGTTTTGACTCATCGGCGGCGTGGACTGGACAGATACACCGCTGCTTCATGGGCTGGCCCGGCGGCGGCAACCCATTGATTGCCCGCCGTCAGCGGGTGACCGACCGCCACAGGTGCATGCAGGCGTAGCTGCGCCAGGGGGCCCAGCGCTCGCCGTGCGCGGCGAGTCCGGACCTCGTCGCCGGAAGTCCGAGGAGGGCGGCGCTCCGCAGCATCACGAGGTCACCGTCGATGAGAACATCCGGGTTGCCCAGAACGCGCATCGCGACATAGCCGGCGGTCCACGGGCCGATACCGGGCATTGCGACGAGTCTCGCGGTCAGTTCGCTCGCCGGCATCCCGACATCGATGACGAGCGATCCGTTCGCGAGGGCCTCGGCCACCCCGATGATCGCCGCGACCCGCGGCGCCGGACCCCGCAGCACCCGCCGGCCCTCCTCGGCCAGTTGGGTTGCGGTGGGGAACAGCCCGCTGTCGCCGCACAGGTCGAGGCAGATTCGCGCGAGCACAGTGCGGGCGGCGGCCACTGACACCTGCTGGCCGATGAGCGTGCGGAACAGGGTCTCCTCCGGGTCGAGGCTTCCCGGCAGGCGCACTCCGGGGCTGCGCGCGACCGAGGGGGCGAGTGCCGGGTCTCGGGAGAGGGCCTGGTCGATGGCCGCAGAGTCTGCATCGAGGTCGAACAGGCGCCGCACGCGCGCGACGAGGGTCGAGAGGTCGGCCACGTTGTCGAGCCGGGCGGCGCAGGTGACGACGCTCTCCTCGTCGCGCCCGCGATCGAGTCGGAGCTCGATCGTCGCGGTGCCGCGGGGAAGGCGCGCGCGTCGCGAGTAGCTCGTCGCCCCTCCCGACTCCACGCCCGCGATAGCGTGATCGGCGAAGAAGCGCAGGAGGCCCTCGCCGTCGAACGGCGCGCGCACGGGAAGGCGCAGGGTGACGGCCGTCGCTTCTCCTGGGGACGGCTGGTTCGGCACGGGAGCAGGCTGCACGGGGGAGCGAAGTTGGGTCGGAGTGCGTTCGTAGACGGCGGCGATCGTCTCGTTGAACTGGCGCACACTCGAGAATCCGGCGGCGAAGGCGACATCGGCGATCGGCAGGTCGGTCGCCACCAGCAGGATCCTGGCCGTCTGCGCCCGGTGGGCGCGGGCGAGCGCGAGGGGGCCGGCCCCGAGCTCCTGCACGAGCACCCGGGTCAGGTGGCGAGGCGTGTAGCCCAGGGTTTGGGCGAGACCCGGCACTCCGCGCCGGTCGACCGTACCGTCGGCGATCAAACGCATCGCGCGCGACGCAAGATCGTCCCGCGAATTCCACTCCGGCGAACCGGGCACGGCATCGGGCTGGCACCGCTTGCACGCCCGCAGCCCCGCCTCGTGGGCCGCGGCGGCGGTGCGGTAGAAGGTGACGTTGCTCGCCTTCGGGGTCACCGCGGGGCAGCTGGGACGGCAGTAGATTCCGGTCGAGCGAACGCCCGTGATGAATTGCCCATCGAAACGGGCATCGCGGCTCGACATCGCCAGATACCTCGCGGCGAAGAGTGGATCGGACGGACCGACCGCGGCGCTGATGCTCATCCATCGACAGTGGCATGGCGCGGTGACGATCGCCAGCGGAAATCGGACCTGACCGCGCCCGGCCGGGCCCGCAGATTTGCGCACCCGATGTGATCTACAGTGAAACGAAATGGACCCCCAACACGCAGGCGTCGTCGTCATCGGCAGCGCCAACATGGACATCGTCTTCGTGCTGGACCGCGCGCCGTCGCCTGGCGAAACGGTCCTCGCGGACTCTGCCAGGCTCTACCCCGGCGGAAAGGGCCTCAACCAGGCGGTCGCCGCCGTTCGGGCGGGGGCGCCGACCGCCTTCATCGGCGCACTCGGCAGCGACGACCACGGCGATGCACTCGCCAGGGTCCTCTCCGCGGACGGCATCGGCGCCGATCTCGTGCGGCGCTCCACGGCGCCGACGGGGCAGGCCTTCATTGTCGTGGACGGCAACGGCGAGAACACCATCATCGTCGCGTCTGGCGCGAACGCGACCATGCTCGATCTCACGAGCGAGGCAGGGGCGGCGATCGCCGGAGCGGCGGTGCTCCTCATGCAGCTCGAACTCCCCCTCCCGATCGTGCTCGAGGCCGCGAAGGCGGCGCGGTCGGCCGGCACCACGGTCATGCTCAATGCCGCACCGGCACGGCAGCTGCCCGACGAGCTCCTCGACCACCTCGACTACCTCATCGTGAATGAGCACGAGGCGTGCCTCGTCGCCGGCGACGCTGATCTCGATCGCGCCGCCTCGGCGCTCGCCGCACGCGTGCCCCGGCTCATCGTGACGCTCGGCTCACAGGGGTCGGTGCTCCACGCCGACGGTGCCGAGGTCGGACGGGTCGCCGCCTCCGCCGTGACTGCGGTCGACACCACCGGCGCCGGCGACACCTATTGTGGTGCGTTCGCCGCCGCGATCGCACAGGGGCGTGAGCTGACCGCGGCGGCCGCATTCGCGAGCGCCGCCGCCGCGCTGTCGGTGCAGGCGCTCGGGGCCGTGCCGTCAATTCCCACCCGCGCGCGCATCGAGGCGATGATCGGGACGGCGGCGGGATGGTAGTCCAGGCACGCGACGGCGGTCGCGGCGCAGCCGTCGTCGGCGCACTGCGCTCCGCCCTCGGCGATGCGGTGTCGGTGGAGAAGGGAGTCCTCGATGCCGCGAGAGCCGACAAGTCGGGGCATCGCTCACAGTCCGCGCCCCTCGCCGTGGTCTTCGCCGGCTCGATCGCCGATGTGCAGGCCACCCTGCGGATCGCGACGGCGCATCGGATACCGGTCGTGACACGCGGGGCCGGCACCGGGCTCGCCGGCGGCAGCATCGCGGGCCCCGGCGAGATCGTCCTGTCGACGATCCGGATGAATCGGGTGCTCGAGATCGCCATCGCCGACGAACTCGCCGTCGTCGAGCCCGGCGTCATCAACGCCGACCTGAACGTCGCACTCGAGGGGCACGGGCTCTGGTTCGCTCCCGACCCCGCGAGCAAGGCCATCTCGACGATCGGTGGAAACATCGCCACGGGCGCCGGCGGTCTGCTCTGCGCTAAGTACGGGGTGACCCGCGAGGCGGTGCTCGGACTGAAGGTCGTGCGCTCCGACGGCACGCTGCTCGAGCTCGGCCATCGCAGTGTGAAGGGGGTGACCGGGCTCGACCTCACCGCGCTCATGATCGGCTCCGAGGGCACGCTCGGCGTGATCGTCGAGGCGACCGTCAAACTTCTGCCGGTTCCGTGCGGGACCTCCTGGACCATCGGGGCGTGGTTCGCCGACGTGCGCAGCGCGGCCGCGGCATCCGCAGCCATCACCGCCGCCCGGGTTCGCCCGGCGGTGATGGAGCTGCTCGACACGCGCGCCGTCGAATTGATCGGCGCCTACCTGGGACTTCCGGCGCAGGGTGGCCGGGCATACCTGCTCGTGCAGACCGACGGCTCGGCCAGCGAACCGGAGGCCGCGCTCGCCGCGTCGATAATCACCGAGCTCGGCGGGGTCGCGAGTCTCACCGACGATCCGGTCGAGGGCGAGCGGCTGCTCGCGATCCGCCGGGCTTTCCACCCGGCGATGGAGGCCCACGCCCTGCTGGGAGCCGGAACCGGGCCCGGGAGCGTGCTCATCGAGGATGTCGCGGTGCCCAGGTCCCGGCTTGCGGAGATGTTCGACGCAATCGCTGGCATCGAATCTCGGTACGGCCTCGTCATCCCCACCGTCGCGCACGCGGGAGACGGCAACCTGCATCCCAATTTCCTCCTCTCCGGGGATGTCGTCCCCGACCGGGTCTGGGCCGCGGCAGGCGAGCTGTTCGAGGCGGCGCTGGCCCTCGGCGGCACCCTCACCGGCGAGCACGGGATCGGCCTGCTCAAGAAGCGCTGGCTCGGTGACGAGCTTGGCTCCGATCAGCTTGCCCTGCAGAGGCAGATCAAGGACGTCTTCGACCCACTGAACATCCTCAACCCCGGCAAGGTCTTCTCGTGAACTCGTACATCGCATCCGACGGCGCCGGCTACTACCGGCCCGTCGCCACCAACCCGCACCCGGTTCCCACCGGGCTCGGCACCGCTCCGCGCCCCAGGGCCGACCCCATCTTCGTGGTCGCGACCCTCGGCTTCGCCCTGCTCGCGATTGTCGGCGTGGCCGTCGCCGCGTATCTCGTATTCGCGCTCGGCACGGACGCCGCCGCCATCGCCTTCGTCCTGGCGCTCGTGCCGCTCGCCATCGTGCTCGGCACGATCGCCTGGATCGACCGGTGGGAGCCCGAGCCGCGCGCCGCGCTGATCTTCGCGCTGCTCTGGGGGGCGGCGGCATCGGTCGGAATCGCCCTGATCTTCTCCTTCATCGCGCAGATCGGCCGAGCGCTCGCCGGAATCGGCGACAGCTATGCCACGGTGTTCTTCAGTGCGGTGGTCCAGGCGCCCGTCGTCGAGGAGGTGAGCAAGGGCCTCGGTATCCTGCTGCTGTTCTGGGTCTTCCGCCGGCACTTCGACGGCCCGGTCGACGGGCTCGTCTACGGCGCGATGATCGGGGTCGGATTCGCCTTCACCGAGAACGTGCAGTATTTCGGCCTCGCCCTCACCGGCACCGACTTCGCGGGAGTCAGCGAGATCTTCTTCCTCCGCGGAATTCTCTCCCCGTTCGCCCACGTCATGTTCACGGCCTGCACGGGGATCATCCTCGGATTCGCCTCCCGGCGCGCGAGCGGAGCCGGCGCGATCGGGTACTTCCTGATTGGCCTCGTTCCCGCCATCGCCCTGCATGCGTTCTGGAACGGGATGGCGTTCATCGTCAGCGATTTCTACGGGTACTACCTTGTCGTTCAGGTTCCGCTGTTCCTGCTTGGAGTGGCCTTCGTGTACTTCCTGCGCCGGGCGGAGCAACGGGTGACCGCGGAGCGGCTGGCCGAGTACGCCGCCGCCGGCTGGTTCACCCCGGGCGAGGTCGCGATGCTGTCGACAGCGACCGGCAGGGCCAGGGCGCGGGTCTGGGCCGCGCGGCACCGCTTGGGCAGACCGTTCGCGGACTTCACCCGGACCGCGACGCGGGTGGCCTTCGCGCGCCAGCGTCTCATTTCGAGCCGCGACCGGATCGGGGTGCAGCGCGCGGAGGCGGCGTTGCTCGCGCGCATCACGACCGACCGGCTCGCCCTCGCCGGACTGCCGCCCATGCCGGAGCGCGTGCCGCGCGTGCCGTAGCGCCGTCGTCCGGCCCACGCACTTCGCAGTGGGAATCGCGGCGAAACGGGCGCTGGTCAGAAGCGCTCGAATGGTCACGTAAACTTGCACGCTGGAATTCGGGAGATGTGAGTCGTGACTAAGAGCGAACTGGAACGCGAGCGGGAGTACGTCGAAGGCCTCTACGCGCGCCTGGACGAACTGCAGGATCTGGCGACGATGCAGCTCGGTCAGGTGCGCAGGCAGGACGTTGGGGGCAACCATCAGAGTCGTTCCGAGCGCGACGCGTTCGCGCGGATCTACGAGGACCGTATCGTGCAGCTGCGCGAGGTGAACGAGCGTCTCGCCTTCGGCCGGATCGAGCTGGAAGCCACGGCATCCGACGACGTGGACGGCGACATCCACCGCTACATCGGCCGGATCGGGCTGCGCGACGCCGACCTGAAGCCGGTGCTGCTGGACTGGCGGGTGCCGCAGGCGAGCGCGTTCTACCAGGCGACCGCGGCGAACCCACTCGGCACGAGGGCCCGTCGACACCTGATTTCAGCGGGCCGCAGCATCACCCGCATCGAGGACGAGGTCTTCGACGCCGAGCTGCTGGCCGGGGCCGGACTCGAGCTCCAGGGGGAGGGGGCGCTGCTTGCGGCGCTCACCGCCGAGCGGACCGGCCGCATGTCCGACATCGTCGCGACGATTCAGGCCGAGCAGGACCGCATCATCCGGTCCGATCTCAAGGGGATCCTCGTCGTCCAGGGCGGGCCGGGCACGGGCAAGACAGCCGTGGCCCTGCACCGCGCCGCCTACCTGCTGTACTCGCACCGCGAGCGGCTCCGCAACTCCGGCGTGCTCATCGTCGGGCCGTCGCGTTCGTTCCTGCAGTACATCGAGGCCGTTCTGCCGTCGCTCGGCGAGACGGGCGTCGTGCTCGCGAGCGTCGGCCAGCTGTTCCCCGGCATCGACGCCGCGACCGACGATGCGCCGGCCGTCGCGGCCGTCAAGGGATCCGCCGCCATGGCAGGCCTCATCGCGCGCGCCGTGAAGTCCCGGCAGCGTGTGCCCGCGGCCGCGCAGGAACTCGACGTGAACGGAGACCGGCTCACCCTCGACCCTCAGCTGATCGCCAACGCGATGCACCGTGCGCTGCAGAGCCGCAAGCCGTACAACGAGGCACGGGTGGTGTTCGTCAAGAACGCGCTCGCCCAGCTCACCCGGCAGTGGGCAGACCAGCTCCGATCGCAGGGCAACTCGGTCGACGAGTCGGACCACTCGATGCTGCGCGAGGATCTGCGCTCGTCGATGGACGTGCGTGTCGCCCTGAACACCGCGTGGCTTCCGCTCAGCCCGGAGAAGCTCGTGCAGGACCTCTACGCCCGGCCCCAGTGGCTCACCGAGCTCACCCCTGGCTGGACGGACGAGAAGCGGGCGCTGCTGCGCCGCGGCCGAGACGCGCCGTTCACTGTCTCCGACATCCCTCTTCTCGACGAGGCGGCGGAGCTGCTCGGGGAGTACGACGTGGTGAACGCGGCCGAGAAGCGCGAGGCGAAGCAGCAGCGCAAGCGCGACGTCGAGAACGCCGAGCACGCGATCGAGAACATGGATGTCGCCGGGCAGGTCAACGCGGAAGACCTCGCCGACAGCTTCGCCGAGGGCGCAGCCAAGGGTACGACCGCCGAGCGCGCCGCTGCCGACCGCCGCTGGACCTACGGCCACATCGTCGTGGACGAGGCGCAGGAGCTCTCGCCCATGCAGTGGCGGCTGCTCCTGCGACGCTGCCCGCTGCGCTCCTTCACGGTCGTCGGCGACATTGCGCAGGCGGCATCCGCCTCGGCCTCGGCCGATTGGCGGTCCGCGCTGCGCACCCTCGTCGGAACGGAGGAGCAAGGCGAGCGGTGGCGGCTCGAAGAGCTCACGGTGAACTACCGCACCCCGAGCCAGATCAGTGTCGCAGCGGAGCGGATGGCCATCGCGCACGGACTCGCGGTGACACCGTCGACGGCGGTGCGCGCGAGCGAGTGGCCGATTCGGGTCACCGAGTCGCTGCTCGAGGCCGTTCGCCACGACCGCGCGATCTCGACCGAGGGCACGCTGGCCGTCATCGCGCCAGCAGGCGAGGTCCGCACCGTGTTCGCGCAACTGCGCACCGAGTTCGCCGAGCACATCGGTCTTGGTTCCCGCGGGCTGTCCCGTTCCATCGCGGTGCTGAGCCCGCAGGATGCGAAGGGGCTCGAGTTCGACTCGGTCGTCATCGTCGATCCGAGCGGGGTCATCAGCGAGAGTGAACGGGGCGCGGGCGCGCTGTACGTCGCGATGACCAGACCCACCCAGCGGCTTACCCTCGTGACCGACGTCGACCTGCCGACGGGCGTGCTCGAGAGCTAGGCCAGCTGTCGGGTGAAGCTGCGAGACTTAGTTGCATGCCCTTCCCGAGCCACGACCTCCTCGCGCGCGTCCATGCCCGCGCACCCGGCTACGACCGTGACAACGTGTTCTTCACCGACGACCTCGCTGAGCTCACGGCGGCCGGCTACCTCGCCGCCCTCGTGCCGACCGAGTTCGGCGGCGCGGGCCTGTCTCTCCGCGACATCGTGCGCGAACAGGCCCGGCTCGCGCGTGCCGCGCCCGCAACGGCGCTCGCGATCGGAATGCACCTCATCTGGACCGGTGTCGCGAAGACCCTGCACGAGCGCGGCGACGGGAGCCTCGACTTCGTGCTGCGCGACGCGGCGGCCGGGGAACTGTTCGCCTTCGCCATCAGCGAGGCCGGCAACGATCTCGGGCTCCTCGCGAGCTCGACCGAGGCCGCGCCGCTGCCCGGCGGCGGCTACGCCTTCACCGGCACCAAGGTCTTCACGAGCCTCTCGCCAGCCTGGACCAGGCTCGGCACCTTCGGGCTCGACACCACGTCGCCCGACGCCCCCAAGCTCGTCCACGCCGTCATCACCCGGGACAGCCCCGGCATCACCGTGCACGACGACTGGAACACGCTGGGCATGCGCGCGACGCAGAGCCGCACCACCACGCTCGACGGCGCGACCGCCGAGGCGCAGCGGGTGTACCGGCGCCTCGACCCCGGACCCAGCGCCGACCCGCTCCTAATCGCGATCTTCACCAACTTCGAAATCCTCATCGCCGCCGTCTACGCAGGCATTGGCGACCGCGCCCTCGAGTTGGCGGTGCAGGCGACCGTCCGGGTCTCCCGCGCGACAGGCGCTGCGAAGAGCCAGGACCCGGTCATACGGATGAAGATCGCGCGGGCCGCGATGGCCCAGGACGCGGTGTGGCCGCGCTTGGAAGCGCTCGCCGGCGACGTCGACAACCGGGTCGACCACGGCGACCAGTGGTTCCGCAAGGCCGCGGGCGTCAAGCTCGCGGCGACCGAGGCGGCCAGGAACGTCGTCGACGAGGCCATCTCCGTCACCGGGGGTGCCAGCTTCGCGGCCGACAGCGAACTCGGCCGCCTCTACCGCGACGTGCTCGCGGGTGGCTTCCACCCCAGCACCGCCGACTCCGCCCATTCGACCGTGGCGACGGCGCTGCTCGGACCGATCGCCGACTGACGCCCCCGCAGCTTCCGCACCCGCCGGGCGCGGCATCTAGTCTGGACCGATCATGACCGACACCACCGTGCCCTTCCCATCCGACCGCCCTGGCGACCTGCCCCTCGATGACGGCGCCGTCGTCTGGTCCGACCGCCTTCAGCCGGGCGATCCGCGGCCGCTCGTCGTGCTGCTGCACGGCCGCGGATCGCACGAACGCGACCTCTTCTCGCTCGTGCCGATGCTGCCGAAGGACGCCGTCTACGCGTCCGTGCGCGCCCCGCTCCCGCACGCCGGTGGTGCGCCGGGCGACAGTTGGACATGGTTCCGCTCCGGCCTTCCCGGGTTTCCCGATCCCGCGAGCGCGATCGCCGCGACGGCCGGGCTGCTCGACTGGCTCGCGCGGGTGGCTCCGGATTCGCGCGTCGCGGTCGTGGGGTTCTCCCAGGGCGGTGCGCTGACCACCCAGCTTCTCCGCCACGCACCCCACCGGTTCGAGAGCTTCGTGAACCTCGCGGGCTTCTCGATCGAGGGCGGGGCGGATGCCGAACAGGATTCACTCCTCGCCGCTGCCGCACGACCGGTGTTCTGGGGCCGCGACCCCGCTGACCCGGTGATCCCGGCTGACGCGATCGAGCGCACGATGCGGTGGCTGCCCGAGCACGCGCAGCTCACCGTGCGCGAATACTCCGGCATCGGGCACTCGATCTCCCGGGACGAGATCGACGATGTCGCCGAGTTCCTGCGCCGCACGCTGCTGCAGTAGCCCGACGTGCGCCCGGCACCGGCCGGACCGCGTAGCGT
>JAJAZI010000364.1 GCA_026785785.1 Microbacteriaceae bacterium | reverse complement strand
GCAAGGGCGCCACGAACTACGCGATCGGGCTGTCGGGGGCGCGCATCGTCGAGGCCGTGCTGCGCGACGAGCAGGCGGTCATGCAGGTCAGCTCGGTGCTGCAGGGCTATCGCGGCATCGACGGCGTCGCGCTCAGCGTGCCGTCGATTGTCGGGTCGCGCGGGGTCGAGCGGGTGCTCGATGTGCCGCTGGATGCTGACGAGCTCGGCCACCTGCAGGCGTCGGCCGAGGCGCTACGGGCGTCAGCCACGTCGATCGGTCACTAGCGCCGCAGCGTTTCCAAGTGTTCGTGGTACCAGTCGACCGCGCGACACACACCATCTTCGAGGTCGATCTGGGCTGTCCAGCCGGCATCCGCGAGCTTCGACACGTCGAGCAGCTTCTGCGGCGTGCCATCGGGCTTGCTGGTGTCCCACAGGGTCTCGCCGGTGAAGCCGACGACGCGCGCGATGATCGCGGCGATCTCGCGAATGGTGAGGTCCTCGCCGGTTCCGACGTTGACCTGCTCGGGGGCATCGTAGTGCTCGAACAGGTGCAGGAAGGCCGCGGCCATGTCGTCGACGTGCATGAACTCGCGCCGGGCCGTGCCGGAACCCCAGTTCGTCACGGTGGTCGCGCCCGACTTCACGGCGTTGTCGTAACGCTGGATCAGCGCGGGCAGCACGTGGGAGCCCTGGGGTGAGAAGTTGTCGCCGGGGCCGTAGAGGTTCGTCGGCATCGCCGAGATCCAGTGCTTGCCGAACTGGCGGCGCGCGGCCTGGATGTGGAAGAGTCCGGCGATCTTCGCGATCGCGTAGGCGTCATTGGTGGGCTCGAGGTAGCCGGTGAGCAGCGCGTTCTCGGTGATGGGCTGCGGGGCGAGCCGCGGGTAGATGCACGACGAGCCGAGGAACAACAGGCGCTCAACGTCGACAGCGAGAGCAGCGTCGATCACGTTCACCTGCACCTGCAGGTTCTCGCTGAGGAAATCGACCGGGTAGGTGTTGTTCGCCATGATGCCGCCGACTTTCGCTGCCGCGAGCACAACGTAGCGGGGCTTGGTCGCCTCGAAGAACGCGAACACGGCCGCGCGGTCTTTGAGGTCGAGCTCGGCGGAGGAGCGGCCGATCAGGTTGGTGAAGCCCTCGGCCTCGAGCAGGCGCCATATTGCCGAGCCGGCGAGTCCGCGGTGGCCAGCGACGTAGAACGGCGCGTCGCGGTCGAGGCGCCCCGGGGTGAATGGTGCGGGCTCGGCCGGGGTCAGGTTGGCCAGGCTCACTTCGTGCCCCAGGAGGCGAGCTTGGGAGAGTCGATCCAGTGGCTGCCGTCGTGCTTGAGTGCCTCGATGTCGGCGTCGACCATGATGCGGGCGAGCTCCGCGGTGTCGACCTCCGGCACCCAGCCGAGCTTCTCGCGCGCCTTGGAGGCGTCGCCGACGAGCGCGTCGACCTCGGTGGGCCGCAGGTAGCGCGGGTCGAACTTCACGTGCTTCTCCCAGTCGAGCCCGGCGCGGGTGAACGAGGCCTCGACGAAGTCGCGAACGGTGAAGCTGCCGCCGGTGGCGAGCACGAAGTCGTCCGGTCCGTCGGCCTGCAGCATCCGCCACATTCCTTCAACGTATTCCGGGGCGTAGCCCCAGTCGCGCACCGAGTCGAGGTTGCCGAGATAGACGTGGTCCTGCTTGCCGGCCAGGATGGCGGCGACGGCGCGGGTGATCTTGCGGGTCACGAAGGTCTCGCCGCGGCGGGGGGACTCGTGGTTGAACAGAATGCCGTTGACGGCGAACATGCCGTATGCCTCGCGGTAGTTCTTGGTGATCCAATAGCTGTAGACCTTGGCGACGCCGTAGGGCGAGCGAGGATAGAACGGGGTCTCCTCGTTCTGCGGCGGCGGGGTCGCGCCGAACATCTCGGAGCTCGAGGCCTGGTAGAAGCGGGTTTCGATGCCGGCCATGCGCACCGCCTCGAGCAGGCGGATGGTTCCCGTGCCCGTCGTATCGGCGGTGTGCTCGGGCTCGTCGAACGAGACGCGCACGTGCGACTGCGCGGCCAGGTTGTAGACCTCGTCGGGCTGGATCGTGGCGAGCAGCGTCGCCATGCGTCCGCCGTCGCTCAGGTCGCCGTAGTGCAGAAAGAGCTTCGCGGCAGGGTTGTGCGGGTCGACATAGAGGTGGTCGATGCGGGAGGTGTTGAACGTCGAGGCCCGGCGGATGAGGCCGTGCACCTCGTAGCCCTTGGCGAGCAGCAGCTCTGCCAGATAGGAGCCGTCCTGACCCGTGATGCCGGTGATGAAGGCGCGGTTGGCCATAGAAGTCTCCTCAAACAAAACTGCAGTCTACGGGAGGGCCTTCTCCATGCAGACACTGAACGCGTCGCCGACGTACTGGCCGAAGTTCGGGATCACGGCGAATCCGCTCGCGAGATAGAGGGCGATCGCCGCGATGTGCTCGGGCCCGGTCTCGATTTGCAGGGTGTGGATGCCGCGGGCCAGCGCGGCCTCGTCGATGGCGGCGAGCAGTGCGCGGGCGACACCGCAGCCTCTGGCGGAATCGCGCACGAACATGCGCTTGATCTCGCCCGAGCCGTCGCCGCGGTCGACGAGGGCGGCGATGCCGACAGCATCCGCCTCCGCTCGGGCGACCAACACTGTCACGGCGCCGGCCTCGAGCTCGCCCACGTCGAGCATGTAGCAGTTCTCGGGCGGGTACAGGCTCAGCGCGAACTCGTCGCTCAGCCGCAGCAGCTCGATCAGCTCGGTCTGGCGGGGCGGCTCGGCCGCGATGGTGATCTGGTGCATGGCACCACCAACTTAGCGGCCAGTGGCTTTGCCCGGGCCGGACCGCTTTCATTATTCAGGAGCCAGCCGGGTGGGACGGCTTTCATTATTCAGGAGCCAGCTGGGTGGGACGGCTTTCATTATTCAGGAGTGGAGAGGAGGCGACTCTGAGCACGGGCGGGCGGATGCCGGAAAGTTGCGCCCATCCCCGCAACGGCGCACGAATCGACCGTGCCACGCACCATACGATCGCACCCCACCAGCCCGGGTGTCGTCACCTCCTGAATGATGAACAAGGTGCCGGCCCAAACTGGCCAGGCGGTCGAGTGGTGGGCCCTCAAACTCCTGAATGATGAAAGCGATCGGGTCGATTCTGGCCAGCTACCCTCGAAAGCATGGCCAGAACAATCGCGACCTCCACCCGGGTCGAACTCGGCGACGTGCTCGACTTCATCCGCCCCCGTCACCGGATGCTGCTCGCCACCACCCGCGCTGACGGGCGCCCCCAGATGTCGCCGGTCGCCGGTGGCGTGGACGCCGACGGGCGCATCGTCATCTCGACCTACCCGAAGCGATCCAAGACCCGCAACGCCGAGCGGGACTCCCGCGCCTCGGTGCTCGTACTCTCCGACGACTGGGACGGCCCCTGGGTTCAGGTCGACGGCGACGCCGAGGTGCTGCACATGCCAGGCGCCACGGATGGACTCGTCGACTACTTCCGCTGCATCGCGGGGGAGCACCCGGACTGGGACGACTACCGCGCCGCCATGGCGATCCAGGACAAGTCGCTCATCCGTATCACCCCGACCCGCTGGGGGCCGATCGCTACGGGCGGCTTCCCGGCCGAGATCGCCGCGCGCCTCGACGCCCAGTAGCGCCGATACGCACTCAGTAGTGCTCGCACCTTCTCCGCGAGTCGCCCAAATATGTCGCTTCACGTGGCCTGGAGGCCGCGTAAGTGGGCGACTCGCGGGAGTAGAGCGGGACTCCCGCTATAGCAGCTTGCGCTCCAGCGCCCACGCGGTCAGCT
>JAJAZI010000363.1 GCA_026785785.1 Microbacteriaceae bacterium | reverse complement strand
GTGCCGGACTGGTCGGCGAGCATCGTGGCGAGCAGCACGTCGGAGCGGTCCCCAGGCACAACGACGATCGCCCCCTCGAGCAGGCGCGGCAGCACGTTCTCCATCGACATGGCCGCCAGTACGACGGTGAGCGCCTCGCGGTCGAGGAGGGCCGGATCGCCGGCGATGAGCGTCGCATCGGTCGACTCGAGCAGTTCCCCGACGGTCGGCGCAAACAGGTAGGGGTCTTCCGGGATCACCCAGACCGGCACCGCGCAGGCGGGATCGTCGAACGCGGATGCCACGGCGGTCTCGATCTCGTCGAGCCTGTCGGGATCCGCCCGGTTGACCACGATCGCGAGCAGCCCCGCGTGGGCATGACGCAGTTCCGCCGTCGCGACCTCAGCGATCTGCCGGAGGTCGTCGGGGGTGCGCGGCCCATTGCCCTCCGCGGCGCGCCCGCCGAGGGCGAGCAACACGGGAGCGCCGAGGTTGGTGGCGATGCGGGCATTGTAGGACAGCTCGGTGGGGGTACCGACATCGGTGTAGTCGGACCCGAGGATGATGATCGCGTCGCACTGGCGCTCGACCGCCGCGAACCGGGCGACGATGAGCGCGAGCGCAGCATCCGGGTCGCTGTGGACGAGGTCGTATCCGACACCGACGCAGTCCTCGTAGGCGAGGTCGACGCTGTCGTGGGCGAGGAGGAGCTCGAGCACGTAGTCGCGTTCGGTCACGGTGCGAGCGATCGGCCGGAATACCCCCACTCTCTCGACCTGATGACTGAGCGTGTGCAGCACTCCCAGCGCAATCGCCGATTTTCCGGTATGGCCCTCGGCCGAAGTGATGTAAATACGAGTCGACACGAACCCAGCCTAGGCACCCCACCTCACCGCGAGCGCGACGAGTGGCGAAACGCGCCGATCGCGTGCGGCTAAGATACTGAGTGGTTCCGATCTTAGGTCGGTACTCGCCAGGAGGATTCGCCTAGTGGCCTATGGCGCACGCTTGGAAAGCGTGTTGGGTGAAAGCCCTCGGGGGTTCGAATCCCCCATCCTCCGCCAATGAGTGGCACACTGAAACCGGGGGATTTCGATGGCCGCGACAGATCACGACCCGATCGTGCTGACTCGCGTCATGCCCCGCCGCATCCTCGTCCGCAACGCCCTGTGGTCGTACGTGCTCATCTCGCTCGCGCTGTTCGGCTCGCTCTACTACCTGTCGATCCCCCGCGGCACCTGGCCGGGCCTTCTCCTCGGGCAGCTCGGCACCATCCTGTTGTGCCTGATCGCCTACCTGCGCTACCGGTCCACGTATATCGAGGTCACCACGGAGTCGATCGCCGAGCGCGGCTTCTTCGGCTTAACCCGCCGCATCCCCCTATCCCGGGTGGCGACCACGGTTCTCGCCGAGACCTACCGCAGCCACGCACCGGATTCGACGCCGCAGCTGCTGGTTCGGGATGCCGCCGGCCGGCGTCTACTGCGGATGCGCGGCACCTTCTGGAGCCTCGCCGCCATCCGCAGGGTCGCCGACGCGATCGGGGTGCCGACCGAGCACCATCCCGACCCGACCACCTCGCGGGAGTTCTTCGCCAACTTCCCCGGCAGCGCATACTGGTTCGAGCACCGGCCGGCGCTCTTCGTCGTGACCGCGCTCGCCGTCTTCGCGGTGAGCCTCGCGGTCGTGCTCGGCCTGATGTCGCTCGCGGGAATACCGATCAGGCTCGGAGACTAGCCGGCGCTATTTGCGCCTGAGGGTTCCGAAGATGCCCCGCACGACGGTGGTGACGGCCCTGCGGCCGGCCGAGGGGCCGAGGAAGTCCTCAAGCGGGTTCTTCTGAGCCGTCGGGGCCAGTGTGCGCCGGGGCGCCGGCGAACGCCCACCGGTCGAGCGCGGCTGCGACTGGCTCTTCTGCCATTCCTTCTGCATCCGGTCGTATTCGGACTGAGCCTGCCTGGCCGACTCGGCCTTCTCATCGGCGAGGCGCTCGGCCTCGTCTTCGGCGGCGGCGGCCTGCATCCTGCGTGCGAGCATCTCGTGGGCGGAGTCGGTGTCGAGGCTCGTCCCGTACTTGACCAGCAGCGGCGAGGACGCCACGCTCTCCAGCATCCGCTCGGCCGGGGTCGGCGCCATCGACCCCTGGGGTGCACGCAGCCTCGTCCAGGCGACCGGGCTCGGCGCTCCCCGCTCGTTCATGACTGTCACGATCGCCTCGCCCGTCGCGAGCTGCTGCAGCACCTCGCCGAGCTCGTAGCCGGAGGTGGGGTAGGTCGACACCGTCGCCCGGAGCGCCTTCGCGTCGTCGGGGGTGTGGGCGCGCAGCTGGTGCTGGATGCGGGATCCGATCTGGCCGAGCACATCGTTCGGCACGTCTCTGGGGGTCTGGGTGACGAAGAAGATGCCGACCCCCTTCGAGCGGATGAGGCGCACGGTCTGGGTGATCGAGGCGAGGAAGTCCTTCGACGCGTCGCGGAAAAGCAGGTGCGCCTCGTCGAAGAAGAAGACGAGCTTGGGCTTGTCGGTGTCACCCACCTCGGGCAGGTCGTTGAAGAGGTCGGCGAGGAGCCACATGAGGAAGGTGGAGAACAGCGCGGGCTTGTCGTGCACGCCCGGCACCTCAAGCAGGCTGATGATGCCCCGGCCGTCTGGCATCGTGCGCAGGAAGTCGCGGGTGTCGATCTCGGGTTCGCCGAAGAAGACGTCGGCGCCGTCCGCGGCAAAGGTGATGAGCTCGCGCAAGATCACGCCGACCGTGGCCGGGCTGAGCCCGCCGAGTTCCCGCAGCTCGGTCTTGCCCTCCGCGGTCGTGAGGTAGGTCAGCACGGCGCGGAGGTCGGCGAGGTCGACCAGCGGCAGCCCCGCGGTCGCGGCATAGTGGAAGACGAGGCCGAGGGAGGACTCCTGAGTGTCATTGAGGCCGAGCACCTTCGAGAGCAGCAACGGGCCGAAGCCGGTCACCGTCGCGCGGATGGGCACACCGGTGCCGATGCCGCCGAGGCTGAAGAATTCGGTCGGGGATGCTGTGGGATGCCAGTTCTGGCCGATCCCGGTGGTGCGGGCGAGCAGCTTCTCGCTCGGGGCGCCGGCCGACGCGATGCCGGACAGGTCGCCCTTGATGTCAGCCGCGAACACGGGCACGCCGAGGGCAGAAATCTGCTCGGCGAGCACCTGTAAGGTCGTGGTCTTGCCTGTTCCGGTCGCGCCGGCGACGAGCCCGTGGCGGTTGAGCATCGCGAGCGGGATCCGCACGGGCACGTCGGAGTGCGCCTCGCCGTTGACGAGCACGCCCATCTCGAGCGCCGCGCCCTCGAAGCTGTAGCCGGCGAGGATGCGGCCGACCTCAGCGGCCGCGAGCGGACCGTCGCTGCTCGCGCGGGAGTCGTTCGAGGGCGGTGCGGCGTTCAAGGGCGGTGCGGCGTTCGAGGGTGGTGCGGCGTTCGAGGGTGGTGCGGCGTTCGAGGGCACGGCCTTCGACGGCACGGCGTTCAAGGGCACGGATGCCTGGCGCGTCGCACTCGCCGCACTCGCCGCAGCCTCCTCTGCCTGCGTGAGCGCCGCCTCCGCATCCGCCTGTGCTTTCGCCGCCGCGGCGACGGCCGCCCTCGCCTCTTCCACCGCGTCAGTCATCCGGTCAGCCTACCGAGGCGCCGCGCACAGGTCATTAGCCGCCCCAGCGCGCGAGTCGCCCACAAACGTCGCATCCCGAGTCCGCCAGTGGACACAAGAAGGCAACTCACGGAGCAGATGGCACCACACACACGCGAGTCGCCCACAAACGTCGCATCACAAGCCCGCCACGGGACACAAG
>JAJAZI010000362.1 GCA_026785785.1 Microbacteriaceae bacterium | reverse complement strand
GGCTGCGGATGCCTGGCTCGCCCGGCAGCTCGATACCGCGATCCGGCTCAAGGCCGCCCTCACCGTGAGCGTGACAATGCCCAACGGCACCGTCGTCGACTACCAGCTCGAACCGACGAGCATCGCAGGCGGCCGGCTGCGGGCACGCGACCGCCGCTCCGCGATCGAGCGCACGCTTCCCCTGTCGAGCATCACGAGGGTAGCCCCCGCGACCGACCTTCCCTGACAAATCCGGGCACACGGCATTCGCGGCGCGGAGCGCGGTTAGACTTTCTTGGTGAATTCAGCAGCCGAGACCGTGACCGCGCCACAGCTGCCCGGGCCCCTCATCGTTCAGAGCGACCGCACGGTGCTGCTTGAGGTAGCCCACCCCCAGGCGGAGGATGCACGGCACGATCTCGCAGTGTTCGCCGAGCTCGAGCGGGCGCCGGAGCACATCCACACCTACCGCATCACCAGGCTCGGCCTGTGGAATGCGCGCGCCGCCGGCCACGAGGCCGCCGACATGCTCGCCACCCTCGAGCGCTACTCGAAGTTCCCGATTCCGCAAGCCGTGTCGATCGATATCGCCGAGACGGTCGCCCGCTACGGCAGGCTCGTGATCGAGCGGGATGCCGAGGGCCTGCTCACCCTCACCGCGACCGATCGCGCCGTGCTCGCCGAGATCGCGCGCGGTAAGAAGGTCGCGAACCTGCTGCTCGAGCGGCGCGGCGACAACGGCTTCGTCATGCAGCCCTGGGCGCGCGGCGAGCTCAAGCAGGAGCTCCTCAAGCTCGGCTGGCCCGCGGAGGACCTCGCCGGCTACACGCCGGGCACCCCGCACGAGATCGAGCTCGACCACTCTGGCGGCTTCGACCTGCGTGAGTATCAGAACGAGGCCGTCGCCAGCTTCTTCAAGCACGGCTCCGGCGTCGTGGTGCTTCCCTGCGGCGCGGGGAAGACCCTCGTCGGCGCCGGCGCGATGGCGATCTCGAAGACCACCACCCTCATCCTCGTCACCAACATCGTCTCGGCCCGCCAGTGGCGCTCGGAGCTGCTGCGCCGCACGACGCTCACCGTCGACGAAATCGGCGAGTACTCCGGCCAGTCCAAGGATGTGAAGCCGGTGACGATCGCGACATACCAGATCCTCACGGCCCGCCGGAAGGGCGAATACGCGCACCTGCAGCTGCTCGACGCGCTCGACTGGGGCCTCGTGATCTATGACGAGGTGCACCTGCTGCCCGCGCCCGTGTTCAAGCTCACCGCCGACCTGCAGGCCCGGCGCCGGCTGGGCCTCACGGCGACGCTCGTGCGCGAGGACGGGCGCGAGGGCGACGTGTTCAGCCTCATCGGCCCGAAGCGGTTCGACGCGCCCTGGAAGGAGATCGAGGCCCAGGGCTTCATCTCCCCGGCATCCTGCTACGAGGTGCGCATCGACCTGCCCCAGCAGGAGCGGCTCGAGTACGCGGCGGCGGCGGACGACCTGCGCTACCGTCTCGCGGCGACGGCGCCGGCGAAGCTCGACGTGGTGCAGCAGCTCGTCGAGCGGCACACCGGCGAGCGGATCCTCGTGATCGGGCAGTACCTCGACCAGATCCAGGAGCTCGCCGATGTGCTGGATGCGCCGCAGCTCACGGGCGCGACGCCCGTCGACGAGCGGGAGCGGCTCTACCAGGAGTTCCGCGACGGCATCACGAAGATCCTCGTCGTCTCGAAGGTCGCGAACTTCTCGGTCGACCTGCCGGAGGCGACCGTTGCGATCCAGGTGTCCGGCTCGTTCGGGTCCCGGCAGGAGGAGGCCCAGCGTCTGGGCCGGCTGCTCCGCCCGAAGGAGAGCGGCCTCCCGGCCAACTTCTACACGCTCGTCGCGCGCGACACGGTCGACCAGGACTTCGCGCAGAACCGGCAGCGCTTCCTCGCGGAGCAGGGCTACAGCTACACGATCCTCGACGCGCACTCGCTCGACGAGGCGGCGGCCTAGCCGTCAGCGACGCTCGTAGCGCAGGAAGAGCATGTCCCCTGCGGTGAGCACGTGCAGGAGCGACATCTCGCGCGCCGTCGCGGCCGCGCCGTGCGCGATGCGGCCTGCGGGTCCGCCCTCGAGTACCGGGCTCATCGTCAGGCAGATCTCGTCGACCCGGTCGGCCTCGATGAGCGCGCCGAACAGCTGTGGCCCGCCCTCGCAGAGCATCTGGGGCAGGCCCCGCGCGGTGAGTTCCGTGACCAGCCGGTCCGGTTCCACCCGCTCCCCGCCACAGACGACGACCTCCGCGACGTCCGCGAGCGCCTCTCTCGCCGCGGCCGGAGACGCCGCCGAGGTGATGACGATCGGCCGCACGACGGCATCCGCGAAGAACGGATGCGACGGCGCGAAGTCGAGCCGCGACGTGACGAGCGCGACGGGCGGCTGGGCGGTGAGAGCGTGCGCGACCCGCCAGGCGGCATCCTCGTCGCCCACCCGCACCCCGTTGTAGCCCTCCGCCCGCACAGTTCCGGCACCGACGACGATGACGTCGCACAGCATCCGCAGGGTGTCGAAGACGAGTTTGTCGTCGGCGTTGTTGAGGCCACCGCTGACCCCGTCGCGCGTGACGGCGCCGTCGAGGCTCTGGATGAAGTTCACCCGCAGCCGGGGGATCTCGCGGTCGGTGACGCGGTAGCGCCCGATGAGCTCCTGCCGGTCGAGCATCAGGCGATGTTGTGGCGCAGGTACGCCGGCTCGCGGAATCCGAGGATCCCCTCGGTCATGCGCACGGCGTCAACCGCGGCGCGCACGTTGTGCATGCGCACGATCCGGGCGCCCTGCAGGATGCACGCGACGGCGGCCGCGATCGACCCCTCGATGCGCGCACCGCGCTCCCTGTTGATGGTCTCGCCGACGAAGTCCTTGTTCGACACCGCGACGAGGGTCGGCAGACCGAGCGCCGTGATCTCGCCGAGGCGACGGGTGATCTCGAGCGAGTGCCGGGTGTTCTTGTTGAGGTCGTGACCCGGGTCGACGATGATCCGCTCCGGCAACACCCCGAGCCCGGTGGCGAGCGCGACCCGCTCCCCCAGGAAGGCGAGCACCTCCCCGACAACGTCGCCGTACTGCGGCGCCGAGTAGGCGGTGCGCGGTGCCGCGAGGCTGTGCGTGATGACGAGGGTCGCCTCGCTGTCGGCGACCACCTCCGCCATGCGCGGGTCGCTCACTCCCGTGGTGTCGTTGATGACGTGGGCCCCCGCGCGGATTCCGGCGAGGGCGACCTCCGGATGGAAGGTGTCGACCGAGATCACCACGCCCGTGCCGCGCAACGCCTCGACGACGGGCACGATCCGGTCGATCTCCGCCGCGACGGGCACGGCGGGGCCCGGAGCGAACTTGACGCCTCCGATGTCGACCCAGTCGGCGCCCTCGGCGATCGCGGCCAGGGAGGCGGCGACGGCGTCGTCGAGGGCGAATGTCGCGCCCCTGTCGTAGAACGAGTCCGGGGTGCGGTTGATGACGGCCATGACCGCCACCTCTCTGGAAAAGTCGAAGGTGCGGCCCCCGATGGTTCGCAGCGGGTGGCTGAGCTCCGGGAGCGTGATTCTGGGAGCCGGTAAGAGGTGCATAGCGCTATGGTCCCACTTCTCGGCCGGCCGCGAGATCGCCGCGGAACGCACACCGCGCGCTCACAGAAAGATCCCAGCTAACCTGCAGATACTGTACGCATGAGCGATGGCCCCAGAATCCTGATCGTCGATGACGAACCCAACATCCGTGACCTCCTGACCACCAGCCTCCGCTTCGCCGGCTTCGCTGTGCGTGCGGTCGGCAATGGCGCCCAGGCGATCTCGGCGGTGCTCGAGGAGGAACCCGACCTCATCATCCTCGACGTGATGCTGCCCGACATGAACGGCTTCGGCGTGACCAAGCGCCTCCGTTCATCCGGCTACACCTCGCCGATCCTGTTCCTCACCGCCAAGGACGACACGGAAGACAAGATCACCGGCCTCACCGTCGGCGGTGACGACTACGTCACCAAGCCGTTCAGCCTCGACGAGATCGTCGCGCGCATCAAGGCGATCCTCCGCCGCACGATGGCGGACGAGGAGGATGCCGTCATCCGCGCCGGTGAACTGACGATGGACCAGGACACCCACGAGGTGTCGATCGGCGCCGAGCAGATCGAGCTCAGCCCCACCGAGTTCAAGCTGCTGCGCTACCTCATGCTCAACCCGAATCGGGTGCTGTCGAAGGCACAGATCCTCGACCACGTCTGGGAGTATGACTTCAACGGCGACGCGGGAATCGTGGAGAGCTACATCTCCTACCTGCGTCGCAAGCTCGACCAGTTCTCGGCCGAGCCGGTCATCCAAACCAAGCGGGGCTTCGGGTACATGCTCAAGGCAGCCAAGGTCTGACCCGGCAAAGGCTGACCCCCAGTTTCGTGGCTTAGCCTAACGTTCTATGTCCGATGCCCTGAGCGACCGGTGGAACTCGATTTCACTTCGCACAAAGATCACCAGCGTGACCGTTCTGCTGGTCACTCTGGGCCTGCTCGTCGCAGGCGCCGGCACGATGACGGTGCTGCGCAACTACCTGCTCGAGGGCGTCGACAGCAAGATCGCCGAGACCGTCACCCAGCTGAGGGTCGATGCTCTGTTGACGTCGGACTGCGTGACCCAAGGTCCAAATGACTACTACGTCGCGATCGTCAACGACACCGGCCGCGTCGTCTGCCACAACGCCCAGGACGAGCCGCCGATCCTCGCCGAGATGACGAGCAACGACATGAGCCGGGAAGAGGTCCGCGCCTTCACCCTGTGGGATGACGACCGCAGTACCCAGTGGCGCGTTGTCGCCGTGCCGCAGCGTAACGTGCAGACGAGTGAGTCGGTCGGCCTCGTCGTCGCCCTCAACCTCAACGAGACCAACGGCATCATTGCCCGCTACGCGGGCATTTTTCTCGGCTTCGGGCTCTCGGTCGTGGTTCTCGGCGCTGCCTTGACGAGGCTGCTCGTGACGACGACCTTCGCGCCGTTGCGCCAAGTGGAGGCCACCGCGGCGGCGATCGCCGACGGCAACTTCAGCGAGCGGCTGCCCGGAGCTACCCCGAACACCGAGGTTGGCCGCCTCAATGGCTCGCTCAACACGATGCTTGCGCGCATCGACCGGGCATTCGGCGACCGCGCGAAGACCATCGAGCAGATGCGCCGGTTCGTCGGCGACGCGAGCCATGAGCTGCGCACTCCGCTCGTATCGGTGCGCGGCTACGCCGAGCTCTACCGGATGGGGGCCCTGACGACCCCCGACGAGGTCGCCCAGGCGATGGAGCGCATTGAGAAGGAGGCGATCCGCATGGGCGAGCTCGTCGAGGACCTCCTCGAGCTCGCGCGCATCGACGAGGCCAAGCCGCTGCAGATGAAGCCCGTCGACCTGGTCCCGATCGCCTACGACGCCGCTCTCGACGCCATGGCCTCCTCCCCCGACCGCCCGATCAACGTCGTCTTCACCGAGCCGGAACCGGAACCGGAACCGGAACCGCAGAGCATCGCGGAGGCCGAGGAGGAGTCCGTCACAGCGAGCAGGACGGCCGCTGCGCTCACGAGCCCGATCTCCTTTGCCGGGGCGCAGCTCTCGCGCTTGCGCTCGCGACGACCCCGCCAGGCGCCCGTCGAGGACGTCTCGCGGACGCCCGCCCGGCAGCAGACCCTCGATACCCCGGCGATCGTGCTCGGGGAGGAGAACAAGATCCGCCAGGTCGTCACCAACCTTCTCGGCAACGCCCTGCGATTCACCAATCCCGGCAGCCCGATCGAGATCGGGGTGTCGGTTGATCCGGTTCGCCAGGTCGCCCTGCTCGACATCATCGACCACGGCGACGGGATCCCTCCGCAGATCCGCGACAAGATCTTCCAGCGGTTCTGGCGCGCCGACACCTCGCGCACCCGCGAGACGGGCGGCAGCGGCCTCGGACTCGCGATCGTCTCGGGCATCATCATCGCGCACAAGGGATCGGTCGACGTCTTCGAGACGGAGGGCGGCGGCGCCACCTTCCGGGTCGAGCTTCCTCTCCTCCCCGAGGACTACACGCCGCCCGCGCCCACAGCGCGCCCCTGACAGCCGTATTCCCCTTCCCGCACGCGCCTACTCTGTGGTGAGCCCGGCAGGCCCGCCTGGCACCAGCGAAGGAGGAGCGATGACCCGTTATCAGGTCGACAGCGAGGCAGTGTTCACCACGACGGGGGCCGTGCGCTCGTCGATGGGCAGGATCGAGTCGGAGGTGAGTGGGCTGCTCAACCAGCTCGTTAACCTGCAGGCATCCTGGAGCGGCCAGGCCGCCACCGCGTTCCAGGGCGTCGTCACCGAGTGGCGTGCGACGCAGCAGCATGTCGCCGAGGCGATGGGGTCGATCAACCTCGCGCTCGGCCAAGCGGGGCAGCAGTACGCCGATATCGAGCAGTCGAACGCGCGGCTCTTCCTGCGCTGACGCATCGGCTTCGGCAGGCGTCGCGGCGCCGTTAACGCACGAATGGGCGGCTCCCGTGAGGGAACCGCCCATTCAGGTGCTCTGGACTTAGAAGTCCATGCCACCCGAGGGGTCGCCGGCCGGGGCCGGGTGACGCTCGGGCTTGTCGGCAACGACGGCCTCGGTGGTGAGGAACAGGCCCGCGATCGAAGCTGCGTTGAGCAGCGCGGAGCGGGTCACCTTCACCGGGTCGTTGATTCCGGCAGCCAGCATGTCAACGTACTCACCGGTCGCGGCGTTGAGGCCGTGTCCGGCGGGCAGGTTGCGCACGCGGTCGACCACGACACCGGGCTCGAGGCCGGCGTTGAGGGCGATCTGCTTGAGCGGCGCGTCGATCGCGACGCGAACGATGTTCGCACCGGTCGCCTCGTCGCCCGTGAGGCTCGTGACGGCCTCGCTCTCGAACGCGACCTTGCCGGCCTGGATGAGCGCGACGCCACCACCGGCGACGATGCCCTCTTCGACGGCGGCCTTCGCGTTGCGAACGGCGTCCTCAATGCGGTGCTTGCGCTCCTTGAGCTCGACCTCGGTCGCGGCTCCGGCCTTGATCACTGCAACGCCGCCGGCCAGCTTGGCCAGGCGCTCCTGCAGTTTCTCGCGGTCGTAGTCGGAATCGGTGTTCTCGATCTCGGAACGGATCTGCTTGACACGGCCGGCGATCGCGTCCACTTCGCCAGCTCCCTCGACGATCGTGGTCTCGTCCTTCGTGATGACGACCTTGCGGGCGCGCCCCAGCAGGTCGAGGGTCGCGTTCTCGAGCTTGAGACCGACCTCCTCGGAGATGACCTGGCCACCGGTGAGGATGGCGATGTCCTGCAACTGCGCTTTACGACGGTCTCCGAAGCCGGGGGCCTTGACGGCAACCGACTTGAAGATGCCACGGATCTTGTTCACGACGAGGGTCGCGAGGGCTTCGCCGTCAACGTCCTCGGCGATGATGAGGAGCTGCTTGCCCGACTGGATGACCTTGTCGACGATCGGCAGCAGGTCCTTGATGTTCGAGATCTTGCCGTTGACGATGAGGATGTACGCGTCTTCAAAGACGGCTTCCTGACGCTCGGGGTCGGTCACGAAGTACGCCGACAGGTAACCCTTGTCGAAGCGCATGCCCTCGGTCAACTCGAGCTCGGTGCCGAAGGTGTTCGACTCCTCGACGGTGACGACGCCTTCCTTGCCGACCTTGTCGATCGCCTCGGCGATCAGCGCGCCGATCTCGGGGTCGCCGGCGGAGATGGACGCGGTGGCCGCGATCTCTTCCTTGGTCTCGATTTCCTTCGCACCGGTGACGAGCGCCTCGATGACCGCGTTGACGGCCTTCTCGATGCCGCGCTTGAGGGTGATCGGGTCGGCGCCAGCGGCGACGTTGCGAAGGCCTTCGCGAACGAGTGCCTGGGCGAGGACGACCGACGTGGTCGTTCCGTCTCCAGCGACGTCATCCGTCTTCTTGGCTACCTCTTTGACCAGCTCGGCGCCGATCTTCTCGTACGGGTCGTCCAGTTCGATTTCCTTGGCGATGGAGACACCGTCGTTCGTGATAGTGGGGGCTCCCCACTTCTTCTCGAGCACGACGTTGCGGCCGCGTGGGCCGAGGGTCACCTTGACTGCGTCGGCGAGGATGTTCAGGCCGCGCTCGAGGCCGCGACGGGCCTCTTCGTTGAAAGCAATGATCTTTGCCATGTGTGTTTCTCGTCCCTCCGGGGCGTCGTAAAAGCTGCAACACGGTTGGCACTCCCGTGGAGGGAGTGCTAAACGATTCTGGCACTCTCCCCCGGAGAGTGCAAGTGAGCCGCGGGAGGTTCAGCCGGCCGCGGGCGCCGGGTGCTCGACTGACCCAGCCAACGGAATAAGCTCAATCCACGAGTTGCCGGGCGCGAGCTTGATTGCGACGCCGCTGTCGGCGATGAGCGCGATCGTGCCGGTCGCGGACTTCTTCGTCCAGGTACCATGTACCGTGGCACCGCCGGAGGAGACCCAGGCCTCGCCCGAGCCGATCATCTCGGTCTTGGGGATATCGAAATCCTCGGTGATGGGCACGCGCAGAACGACAACATTGGTCGCCCTCAATTGCGCGCCGTTCGCGTCGACATCCGCTGCGCTCCGCTGGCTGCGGAGGAATGCCGCGGCCGTCGCATCCCAGGTCCAGGTGCCGAAGCTGTAGTCCGAGAATCGGTAGTTCACGGCGGCGGTGAGGGCGCCGATCCGCACCGCTGTCGACGACGGGATGTCGGCGGCGAAGCCGAACTGCTGGCGCGGTGCCGCCAGATCGGCGTGCTCGGCGAGCAGCTCATTGGCCTTCACGTGCACGTTGTGCGGCGCGCGCTTGGCATCGGAGCGGTAGAAGGTGGCCTGGGTGTCGGGCTGGCCGTGGATGGCGTTGTAGACGGGCGTCTGGCGCATGAGCGCAACGAACCGTTCCTGCCCGCCTGAATAGGCGACGATGCCCCCGAGGGGCGAGATGATGTCGGGATCCATCGGCCGGATCGAGCGCACCGGTCCCATAACGTCGGGGATGTCGGAGTGCCAGACGGCGACGTAGCGGGTCATTCCGCCCTCGACCAGTTCCTCGAACACGAGGTCGGTGCGGTCGAGCGCGATTTGCGGGCGCGCGAGGGGGTGGTTGTCGATCTTGGCCGCGATCGAGGCGTGGTCGAGCGTGCCCTCCGGGACGATGAGTCCCCGCAGCGGGGCGGTGTCCGTTGGCGGCGGGGTCTCGCGGGGTGCTGTGGCGCTCGGGCTCGGGCTGGGGCTGGGCCGCGCCCTCTCGGTCTTCTCTGGCTCGGGGTCGGCGGCGCAGCCCGCGAGCATGGCGACGGAGAGCACAACGGCGATGATCGCGCCGTGACCGGTGATCCTTCGAAGACTGCGCACGTTCATACTCCCGTCAGCCTGCGATTTCCAGATAATCCGAACCGAGCAGCACCGTGATCGGCGACTCGGGGTAGTCCTCGCTGAGCTGCGCCTCGCCGATGCCGAGACTCGCGACGAGCGCGAGCGCTGCACTCTCGTTCGCGGGGTCGCCGTAATAGACGACCGTGGCGGCGACGTCGTTCGATACCGCGTTGTCGCGGCTTCCGATGGCGGTGCTGTCGGCGCATGCTCCCTCGGCGAGCGTGTCGGGGCCGGCCGCCCCGCACCATCCCTCAGTGACGAGTTTGTCGCCAGCCGAGGCGGCGAGTCCGGCCGCGGAAGTTCCGTTGAGCACGGTGATGGAAACGGCAGGGTCGAGCAGGGGCTCGACTGGTTCGACAGTCTCGGTCGGCTCGGGGGCGGCGGGCTCCTCGGTCGCGGGCGCTTCATCGGCTGGAGGTTCGCTCGCCGTGAACGGGAGTTCGAGGTTGATCGAGTCGGTGAAGGCCGCGAGTGCCACGACTCCGGCCAAGACGAGCACGCCGGTGGCGAGCGCGGCCCAGGCGAACCCGATCCAGCCGCGCCCCTGCCGAGCCGGGGCCCGATGGGCGCCGACTCGGGTGAGGTCGTCGGGGATCTCGTCGAAGCGATCGGTGGGAGGTGTCTTCGCCATGGGGTCAGTGGTCCTAGTCTTCGATTCGCCCACGGCCGGCTGCCAGTCGGCCCGACTGGGCCCGGCTCCCAGTGTGGGCGGAGCGTTCGCCTGTTCGAGCGTCCCTGACCCGCTGCAGTCTCCTGACCAGCATCGGGTCCTGAACGATCG
>JAJAZI010000361.1 GCA_026785785.1 Microbacteriaceae bacterium | reverse complement strand
GGGTGGGGCGCCCGCGGGCGCGGCGACCGAGGATGCGGCGCCCGACGCCCCGGGGCGTGCGCACGCCGACGGCACCGGTGCCGCGCCCGTTTGGCCGGGTCGATCTCGCCACCACTCCGGCGCCTGGCCGGGCGTGCTCGCGGTCGTGCTCGCCGTCGCCTGCGCAGGACTCGTCGCGGCAGGCGTCGCCGTCGCGCTCGCCGGCGACTTCGCCGCGTCGACCCTGCTCGCCCAAATCGCAGTCGGCTGCTCGATCGCGGCCATCGTGAGCGGCGTCGTGTCGATTGTTATCGGGCGCGGGCGCGGCTGGGGGATCGCGGGCTGCACGCTCAGCTTCTTCGCAAACCCCCTCGTCGCGGTCGTCGTGCTGCGCACCTTCGAGGGAATCTAAACTGGCCAGATGCCTGACGTTTCCGAACTCTTCGACGCGAGCGTCTGGCGGTCCGTTGCGGGCTTTGACGCGCTGACTGACATCACCTACCACCACGACCAGGCGGGCCGGGTGGCGCGCGTCGCGTTCAACCGCCCCGAGGTGCGCAACGCCTTCCGGCCGCACACCGTCGACGAGCTCTACGCGGTGCTCGACGATGCCCGCCAGAACTCCAGGATCGGCGTCGTTCTGCTCACGGGCAACGGCCCGAGCGCCAAGGACGGCGGCTGGGCGTTCTGCTCGGGCGGCGACCAGCGCATCCGCGGCCGCGACGGCTACAAGTACGAGGGACCAGAGGGAGCGTCCCGGCCCGACATCGGCCGCGCCGGCCGGCTCCACATCCTCGAGGTGCAGCGCCTCATCCGCTTCATGCCCAAGGTGGTCATCGCCGTGATCCCGGGCTGGGCCGCTGGCGGCGGGCACTCCCTGCACGTGGTCTGCGACCTGTCGATCGCGAGCGCGGAACACGGCAGATTCAAGCAGACGGATGCTGACGTCGGCTCGTTCGACGGGGGCTACGGCAGCGCGTACTTCGCGAGGCAGGTCGGCCAGAAGTTCGCCCGTGAGGTGTTTTTCCTTGCCAGGGAGTACGACGCCCAGCGGGCCCTCGATACCGGCGCCATCAACGCGGTCGTGCCGCACGCCGAACTCGAGGCGACCGCGTACGACTGGGCGAACGAGATCCTCACCAAGTCGCCCACCGCCATCCGGATGCTCAAGTTCGCCTTCAACGCCGTGGACGACGGCATGGTCGGCCAGCAAGTATTCGCGGGCGAGGCCACCCGGCTCGCTTATGGCACCGACGAGGCGGTTGAGGGCCGCGATGCGTTCCTCGAGAAGCGGGAGCCGGACTGGTCGCCGTTCCCCTGGCAGTACTGATGTCCTGGCCCGCCTCCGTGAGTTTCCCGAATGTGTCGCTTGTGGGGTGCCGGAGGGGACGCGAGTGGGCAGCTCGCGGGATGCGGGCACTGTCGTGACCCGCACGCTTGTTGCCATCGACGCAAGTGACCCACTCGCCGTCCTCGAGGCGCTACGGCTCGCGCTGAGTGCCGCGGGGCCGGCGATCCTGCCGATCGGGCCCGATGTCGTAGGCGGAGAGCTGCCGGCAACCGTGCCCAAGCCGATCGCCGTCATCATCCAAACGAGCGGCTCGAGCGGAGCCGCCAAGCGCATCGAGCTCAGTTCCAACGCGCTGCTCGCGAGCGCCGCGGCCTCCAGCGCCGCGCTCGGCGGCCCCGGCCAGTGGCTGCTCGCCCTCCCGGTGCACTACATCGCCGGCATCAACGTGCTTGTGCGGTCGATCGCCGCCCAGACCGAGCCGGTGATCCTGCCGCCCGGCCACTTCGATGCCGGGGGGTTCCTGGCCGCGGCCGCGACGATGGATGCTGACGCCCGCCACTTCACCTCCGTGGTGCCCGCCCAGCTCGCCCGCCTGCTCGACGCGGCAGGCGACGACGCGCCAGGCGACGACCCGGCGGGCGACGACGCGCCGGGCGACCATGCGCCGGGCGACCATGCCCTACTGGCTGCCCTGCGGCGGTTCGACCGCATCCTCGTGGGCGGACAGTCGGTCCCGGCCGACCTGATCGAGCGGGCCGACGCCCTCGGCATCCGGGTCGCGTGCACCTACGGATCGAGCGAGACGGCCGGCGGTTGTGTGTACGACGGCGTTCCGATCGGTACCACCCAGGTGCGCATCCGGCAGGGCGAGATCGAGATCAGCGGGCCGGTGCTCGCCGGCGGCTACCTGGGCGACCCCGCGCGCACCGAGCGGAGCTTCGTCATGTCCGACGGGGCACGCTGGTACCGCACCGGCGACGGCGGGCGCGTCGACGACGGCGTGCTCACCGTCACCGGGCGGCTCGACCGGGTGATCATCTCCGGAGGGGTCAAGGTGTCCCTCGACGAGCTCGAACGGGTCATGCGCCGGATGCCGGGGCTTGGCGACGCCGTGGCCGTTCCGGCGGACAGCGCCCGCTGGGGCGAGGTGTCCGTCGTCGTCTCGACGACACCGGTCGACCTCTCGGTGCTGCGGGGCGCCGTCACGACCGCACTCGGCCGCGAGGCCGCGCCCGACCGGGTTGTCGTCCTCGACAGCATCCCGCTGCTGACGACGGGCAAGCCCGACCTCGTCGCACTGCGGGAGATCGTCGGACGGCGAAACTAGACTCTGGTCGTGGCTAACAGAGGCAATCGAACCAAGGCTCGCGCAGGCGCGGGCCGCGTCGACACGGGGAGCGGCAGCACGGCGCGCAGCGGCCGGCCGAGCGGGCGTCCGGGAGGACGACCGCGGACGGCTCCCGCGATCCGCCCCGCCACCGCCAAGGACTGGATCGGCGGCGCCCGGTTGCGCACCCTTCCCCTCGCCATCGCACCCGTCGCGCTCGGCACGGGGGCCGCGTACCTCTACAACAACGACGACGGCTGGCACTGGGTGCGTGCGCTGCTCTGCCTCGTGGTCGCGGTCGGGTTGCAGATCGGCGTCAACTACGCCAACGACTACTCCGACGGCATCCGCGGCACCGACACGCACCGGGTCGGGCCGTCGAGGCTCACGGGTTCCGGCGCGGCAAAACCCCGCCACGTGCTCACCGTCGCGCTCGTGTTCTTCGCGGTCGCCGGCCTCGCCGGGGCCGCCGTCAGCGTGACCAGCGGATTCCCGTGGCTCATCGCCGTCGGCGCAGCCTGTGTCGTCGCCGCCTACTTCTACACCGGCGGCAAGCACCCCTACGGGTACTACGCGCTCGGCGAGGTCTTCGTCTTCATCTTCTTCGGGCTCGTCGCCACCGCGGGCACGATGTTCGTGCAGGTCGGCGCGGTCAGCGCCGAGGCCTGGGGCGCCGCCGTCGCGATCGGGCTGCTCTCCTGCGCCGTGCTCATGGTCAACAACATCCGCGACCTGAAGCAGGACAGGGTCGCCGGCAAGCGCACCCTCGCCGTGCTCGTCGGGGACCGGACAGCACGCATCCTGTTCGCGGTCTTCGTCCTCGTGCCGTTCGGGATCCTCGGCCTCTACGCCGCCGTGTTCCCGCTCGTGATCTACGTCTATTTCGCGCTGCTCGCGGGGCTGCCCGCGGTGATCATCGCGCTCACCGGCAAGACGGCGCCGGAGTTCGTGCTCGCGCTCAAGCTAACGAGCCTGACGGCCCTGCTCTTCGGCGTCGGCCTCGCCGCCGCCCTCGCCTTCTAGCGTCGGAGTGCTCGGCGGCGGGGTCCTCGGTGCCGCGCCAGCGTCGAGCGCGTCATTCTCGGCGTCCGAGTCGGCATCGCGTTGTTCCGTGGTGCGGAACTCCCAGAAGCTGCGGGCGACGGCCTCGCGCTGCGGGCGGAAGAAGATGTAGGCGACGCACAACCCGATCACGGCGGCGACGACCGCGGCGATCCACGGCTCGATCTGCAGAACGAGCAGCACGATGAACACGGCCGCGAAGATGCCCAACCGGAGAAGGGAGTAGCTGATCCACTGGCGCGACGATTTCACGCCGCCTAGTCTAGGCACGCCTCGCTGGCCATTTGTTGCGCTAACGCAATAGTCGCGCAGGCGGTGCCCAGTCGCCTGACCTACAATTGACGCATGGTACGCGTTTACATTGTGGCAGGGCTTGTCATCATCGCCCTGACGATTTACGCCGCGATCGACTCGCTGATGACCGACAAGCGCCGCACGCGCGGCCTGCCCAAGTTCGTCTGGATACTTGTCATCCTCCTCCTGCCGGTGATCGGTGCTGTTCTCTGGTTCACGCTGGGCAAAGACCGGGGTAAGGGCAAGCCGGTCGTGCGCCAGACCGCGCCCGATGATGACCCCGACTTCCTCCGGCGCCTCGGCACCGAGAAAGAGCAGGAGGAGCGCATCCGCCGGCTTGAGCAGGAACTCGCCGACCTCGACGACGACCCCAGCACCAAGGAGTGAGTCCGGGAGGCAGCCCGGCAACCGACTTCTCGGTTGCCCTGCTCGGCGAATTCATCGCCCTCGGTGTGCGCGACATCGTGCTCAGCCCCGGTGCGCGCTCGCAGGCCCTCGCACTCGCCGCGGCGGAATACGAACTCGCTGGGCTCGTGCGCCTGCGAGTG
>JAJAZI010000360.1 GCA_026785785.1 Microbacteriaceae bacterium | reverse complement strand
GTGCGCGCGGACCACCGGGTCGGCGACGAAGAGCGAGAACTACTTCGATCCACTCAACAACGTCAACCACTACCGTTCAGTGTGCCGCAAGGTCGAGGACATTCCCGCTCACGCGACGATCGCGACGGGCGGGCATCCGGTGGGCAACGTCGGCTTCTTCTTCGAACCGACGATCGTGACGAACGTGCGGCGGACCGATTCGATCGTGCAGGACGAGACATTCGGACCGGTGATCACCGTTCAGTCGTTCTCGACCGAGGAAGAGGCGGTGACGATGGCGATGGCGATGGCGAATGATGTGCGGTACCCGCTCGCATCGAGCGTGTGGACACGCGACCACGCCGCCGCGATGCGGGTCTTCCGCGACCTCGATTTCGGAGCGGTCTGGATCAACTCCCACATGCTGCTGACAGCCGAGATGCCCCACGGCGGGTTTAAGTTCTCGGGCTACGGCAAGGATCTGTCGATGTACGCCGTGGTCTACACCCGCATCAAGCACGTCATGAGCTCGCTCGAGTAGCGACCGGCCCCGCCCAACCCGAAGGAGACAATGGTGTCTTTCCACCCCCTCGACCCGCTCACCGCCCCCGAGTTCGCCTCGGCGTCAGCGATCCTCGCCCGCGAGCGCGGGGTGACCTCTGGTTGGCGGTTTGCCTCGATCGAGCTCGTCGAGCCATCGCGCGAGCAGGTGGAGGCGTTCGAGGACACCGGAACGATGCACGATCGCCGCGCGCGACTGGTCGTCTTCAATCGCGCTGACAACGCGACCTGGGTCGCCGTCGTCTCGCTCGTCGGCAACGCCGTACTCGAGTGGACCCCCGCGCCCGGCATGCAGGCCAATTTCACGGTCGACGAATGGGAAGAGGCGAATTCTGCGCTGCGCGCCCACCCCGACGTGATCGCCGCCCTGGCCAAGCGCGGCATCACCGACCTCGGACTTGTCTTCATCGACACGTGGACCTACGGCGGCGCGGTGCTGCCGGAGAAGTACCGCGAGCGGCGCGTCGGCTGGGCGGATGTCTGGGTCAAGGGCCAGACGGACGCGAACCCCTATGCCGGGCCGGTCAACGGTCTGCACTTCGTGATTGATGCGAACTCGATGGAACTGATCGAGGTCGAGGACAGCTTCGCGGTGGAACGCCCGGAGATCATGGGCGAGTACGTGCCGCACGTGATCCCTCTGCGCATCCGCGAGCGGAGTACCCGGCCGCCACTTGCCCCGCTCGACGTCGAGCAGCCGGAGGGCCCCGGGTTCACCATCGATGGCCACCTCATCGAGTGGCAGAACTGGACGATGCGAGTTGGCTTCAACTACCGCGAGGGGATGACCCTGCACGGCGTCGGATATCGCGATGGGGACCGGGTGCGGCGCATCGCGAACCGCCTCTCGTTCGCCGAGATGGTGGTGCCCTATCGCGACCCGAGCGTGGACCACTTTCGTCGCACGGCTTTCGACATCGGCGAGTGGGGCCTCGGGTTCATGACCACCTCGCTCGAGCTCGGCTGCGACTGTCTGGGCGAAATCCGCTACATCGACGCGGTACTCCACGACAGCACAGGGTCTCCGTACTCGATCCCGAATGCTTTCTGCGTGCATGAGGAAGACGCCGGGGTGCTCTGGAAGCATGTCGACCATGACACCGGGGGCGAGGTGCGGCGGATGCGGCGGCTCGTTGTCTCGTTTCATGTGACGGTCGCCAATTACGAGTATCTCGTCTACTGGCGGTTCTACCAGGACGGCAACATCGAGTGTGAGGTACGCGCGACGGGAATCATGGTCGTGACCCACATTGCACAGGGTCAGGGAAACCCCAATGGCACCCTCGTCGACACCCGCACGTACGCGCCGTTCCACCAGCATTTCATTGTGGCCCGGCTGGACCTCGATGTCGACGGCACTCACAACACGGTGTATCGGTCCGAGACAATCATCGAGCCGATGAGCGAAGCCAATCCACACGGCCTGGCCCTCACCCAGGCGAACACCCCGATCGAGATCGAGGGGTTCGATGACTTCGAGTGGAGCACACAGCGTTCCTGGAAGGTCGTCAACGAGAACAAGCGGAACGGACTCGGCATCCCCGTGTCGTACAAACTCGTGCCCGGCGCCGCGATCCCATCGTTCTTCGACGCGGAAGCGCCGGCACTGAAGCGCGCGCAGGTGATTGGGCACACGGTGTGGGTCACCCCGCGCGACGAGGCGCAGCGCTGGCCGTGCGGCGAATTCGTCAATCAGGGTTCGGTCGACCACGGCCTGCCCGAGTGGATAGCGGCGAAGCGCCCGGTGCGGAACGCCGATGTTGTGCTCTGGTACGTGTTCGGGATCCATCACATCACCCGGCCCGAGGAGTGGCCGATCATGGCCGTCGACACCGTCTCCTTCTGGCTCAAGCCCGCCGGGTTCTTCGATCGCAACCCCTCGCTCGATGTCGCCCCCAGCCCGAGTGCGCACTGTGCTCCCGACCACGACCACACCGCAGTACAGAGCTCAGAGGAGAGCCCAACGTGACCGACCCGGCGAACTATGTCGTCGCCTACGAAGCGACCGACCGCGGCAACGAGGCCATCGAACTCGGTGTCGCGCTCGCCCGGCTCACCGCCGCCGCACTGCACATCTGCCTTGTTCTGCCGCGCTCAGGCGCAGTGCCTGCGAAGGTTCCCGCCGGGGCAACAGAGTTCGACAGGCTGCTCGAACTCGAAGCCCACATCTGGCTTACGTCGGCGCTCGCCCGAGTACCCTCCGACGTCGTGGCGACCACCCACTTGCTCTGGGCCGAGTCCACCTCGGAGGGGCTGCTCGAGGCAGCCGCGCAGTTCCGATCCGACCGCATTGTGGTCGGTGCCGGTCGCGAGGGGCTCCTGAACCGATTCGCGATCGGCAGCGTGGCCAACGCGCTGCTCCACGCGTCTCCGGTGCCTGTGGCGCTCGCCCCGCGTGGCTATCGCGCACCGGAGAAGATCAGTCGCATCACCTGTGCGATCGGTACTCGCGCGGGTTGGCGATCGCTGATCGAGTCGATGGCCGCGATCTCCGCCAAGCTCGGCGTCGACCTGCGATTCGTCACCCTTGTCGAGGTGGATGCGGGTGGTCACCGTTCGACGACCGACAGCGCCGCTCATCTCGATCAGGTGCTCGAGCACTTTGCCAGAAGCTCGACCGCGACGGGGAAGGTCACCACCGAGATCGCGGAGGGCAGGAGCGTCGAGGCCGCAGTGGAGGGGCTCGACTGGCGCGCCGACGAGATCGCCTTTGTCGGATCGAGTCGGCTAGCGCGGCCGAGCATGATCTTCCTCGGCATCACCGCTAACCGCATGTTGCACGTGCTGCCCGTCCCCCTCGTCCTCCTTCCCGCGGGCGAGCCCCACTGACCCCCGCGCGCCCGGCGCCCGGCGGGCCCCCCCACCCCCCCCCCCCCCCCGGGCCCCGGCCCCCAACACCCCAGCCGCCTTCACAGAAGGAGTCATCCCATGGCACAGCCCCCCTCCCCCGCGGCCGACTCGTCGGGCGGGACCGCAGTGAAGACCGTCGGCGGGCTCTCGACCAAGGGTCTGAGCGCGGGTTCGATCGGATTGCTCGGCGCAACCGTCATCGGAATCTCGTGCATCGCGCCCGCCTACACCCTGACGGCGTCGCTCGGCCCGACCGCCGCAGCGGTCGGCACACAGATGCCCGGGATCTTCCTGGTCGGTTTTCTCCCGATGCTGTTGGTTGCGCTCGGCTACCGGGAGCTCAACAACGCGATGCCGGATGCCGGCACCTCATTCACCTGGGCCACCCGGGCCTTCGGCCCGTGGCTCGGCTGGATGGGCGGCTGGGGGCTCATCGTGGCCACCGTGGTCGTGCTGTCGAACCTCGCTGGCGTCGCGGTCGACTTCCTCTACCTTCTGCTGGCTCAGATAACCGGCAATGCCGATCTCGCCGCTCTCACCGAGAACGTGCTCATCAACATCACCACCTGCCTAGTCTTCATCGCTCTCGCCTGCTACGTGTCCTATCGCGGTATGGAGACCACAAAGCACGTGCAGTACGTTCTCGTCGGGTTTCAGCTTCTCGTGCTCGTCTGGTTCAGCGTGGCCGCGCTCACGCAGGTGGCGAACAGCACCGCCTTCGACGCCCTCGCCTTCGACGCGTCCTGGTTCAACCCATTCCTCGTATCGTCGTTCTCGGCATTCGCTGCGGGGGTGTCCCTGTCGATCTTCATCTTCTGGGGCTGGGATGTGACGCTCACGATGAACGAGGAGACGAAGGATCCCGAGCGCACTCCCGGACGCGCGGCGACCCTTACCGTCGGCATCATCTTCGCGCTGTACATTCTCGTCGCGGTCGCCGTGCTCATGTTCTCGGGCATCGGGGCCGGCGAGTTCGGGCTCGGCAACGAAGAGATTCAGGGCAACGTATTCGCAGCGATCGCCGGCCCGGTCATGGGGCCCTTCGCCATCCTCCTGTCGCTCGCCGTGCTGTCGAGCTCCGCTGCGTCGCTCCAGTCCACCTTCGTCGGGCCCGCCCGCACCATGCTCGCGATGGGGCACTACAAAGCGTTCCCAGCGCGGTTCGGCACGATCAGCGTCCGCCACAAGTCACCCGCCTTCGCGACCGTGATGGCCGGGATCGTGGCGTGGGTCTTCTACGCGGTCATGCGGGTGCTTTCGACCGACGTTCTCACCGACACGATTCTCACCCTCGGCATGATGATCTGCTTCTACTACGGGGTGACGGCGTTCGCCTGCGTCTGGTTCTTCAGGGCGGAGGCATTCACCGGCACGCGTGCGTTCCTGTTGAAGTTCCTCGCGCCGCTCGTCGGCGGCGTTATCCTCGCCGTCATCTTCGCGACGACGGTTGTCGACAGCATGGATCCCGAATACGGCAGCGGTTCGAGCATCGGCGGCGTCGGTCTCGTGTTCATCCTCGCGATGGTGCTGTTCGCTAGTGGAATCATCTTGATGCTCGTTCAGCGGCGCCTGCACCCCGGGTTTTTCACGGGGAAGACGCTAACGAAGGGGACCTCGCTCGAACAATAGAGTCCGGAGGTCAGGCCTCGGCCGCCAGAAATCCGGATGCACCCGGCGAACAACGGCACGGCTCAGCGGGTCGAGACGGTGACGGTGAACTTGGCGTTGCGGCCGACCTGCCGGGTGGCGCCGACCGCACGCGTGAGCGCGGCCCGGTAGGACAGGTGCGAGTTGAATACCGTCCAGAGCTCGCCGCCGGGCTTGAGTACCCGCGCGGCCTCCTCGAACAGCTTCAGAGCGACTCCCGGATGCACCGCCGAGCCGACGTGGAATGGCGGGTTGAGCAGCACGAGGTCCGCGCATCCGTCCGGCTGGGTGGAGAGGGCGTCGTCGCGCACGACGGTGAACGGCAGGTCGTTGGCGAGCGCGGTGGCGCGGGCGGATGCGACGGCCGCGGCGGACTCGTCGGTCGCGAGGATCGCGAGGTCGGGCCGGGCGCGGGCGAGGGCGGAGGCGAGGATGCCGGTGCCGCAGCCGAGGTCGACGGCGGTCACGGCATCCGGATTCATCTCGCGCAGGAAGCCGAGCAGGTAGCGGGTGCCGATGTCGAGCTTCGTGCCCGCGAACGCGGCACCATGGGCGCAGACCCAGAGGCCGAGGTCGTCGTGGAACTCGCGCACCGGGTACGCGTCGTCGCCGGGCGCGGGCAGCCGAGAGATGACGACGCGGGACTTCTGCCGGCCGAGCGAGGCGCGCACGTCGGCGAAGTGGCGGCCGTAGACCTCGTTCATCGCGATCGACATGTGTTTGAGGCGCCCCCCGCCGACGACGGTGACCTCGGGATGGGCGAAGCGCGCGATCGCCCCGGCGATCTCGTCGAGGGCGGCGAGGCTGCGCGGCAGCTGCATGAGCACGACGCGGGCGCCGGACAGCAGCTCCTCGCCGAGCTCGTGGTTGGTGTGCTCGCCCTCGAGGCCGGCCGCCGTGGCGTTGTGGGCCAGCGCGAGCTCGCCGCTCAGCGGGTCCTGGTGCACGCGTACCGCCGTTGCGCCGTGCTGGGCGATCGCGCCGAGGGTGAGTGCGCCGTAGTGATCGCCGATCACGACGACCTCCCCGGTGCAGGCCGACGCGAGATGCGCCGCGGCCTCGTCGAGGATCAGCCGGTCGCTCGCGTCGACCGCGAAAAGGTTGTCCGCCTCGACATCGGGGTAGCGCCGGAGGGCGTCGAAGGAGAACTCTGGCACCCCACTACCCTAGGGGCGCGACCTCCCGCAGGTTGTGCCCGCCGCGGTACCTGGCTCCGTGGTGCCCGTCGAAGAGGCGCGCGTTGCCGGCTCCAAAAAGGCGCTCACGGAAGGTCGACTCCTCGTACGCGGTGCGGTAGAGGCCGCGGCGCTGTAGTTCGGGCACCACGAACTCGATGAAGTCCTCCGCGGTGCCCGGGGTGAGGAACTGGCGCAGGTTGAACCCGTCGAGGCCAGTGTCGCGTACCCAGCCCTCGATCGCATCCGCCACCTCGACCGGCGACCCGGCCACGTAGAAGGGCCCGCGATCGAACCGGGTGACCTCCTCGAGCGCCTGCCCCACGGTCGTGGTGTCGGTGTACTG
>JAJAZI010000359.1 GCA_026785785.1 Microbacteriaceae bacterium | reverse complement strand
GATCCGTAGCGGCGCTCGAGCCAGCCGCGGAACGACTCGGCCGAGACGTCGCAGTAGCACAGGGCGTTGTGGCAGCCGAGTTCGTTCGAGACGTGCCAGAGGCGAACGGCGGGGTGGCTGCCGTAGCGCGTCGCCACCTCGGTCACGAGCGCGAGCGCGTGCTCGCGGAAGACGGGCGAACTCGGGCACCAGGCCTGGCGACCGCCGGGCCAGCGGCGGGTGCCGTCGACGGCCATCGGGAGGATCTCCGGATGCAGGCGCGTGAGCCACGGGGGAGGGGAGGAGGTTCCGGTGCCGAGGTTGATGCCGATACCGTTCTCGTGCAGCAGGTCGACGATCGCGTCGAGGCCGGAGAAGTCGAACTCGCCGCGGCGCGGCTCGAGTGCCGCCCAGCCGAAGACGTTGATCGCGACGAGCGTGACGCCGGCCTCGCGCATGAGGCGCACGTCTTCGTTCCAGATCTCGCGGGACCACTGCTCGGGGTTGTAGTCGCAGCCGTATTCGATTCCGACGGAGGCGAACCGGGTGCCGACCACGGGCACGAGGGCAACTGCCGGCGCGTGGTCTGTCGTGCTGGACAAGGAGGCCTCGATCGTCGTTGGTCTGGCTGTGGTGCGCTGCTGTGCGCTACTGTGCGGTGCGGATGCGGTGCGTACGGACAAGTGTATATCTGTGAACGTTCCCAGACTGGGCAAAAAAGAAATTCGCAGCAGCTCTGTGAACGATCCCAGAGTAGCCAGTCGCGTTGTGATTTGTCAACGGGATACATACCCGACAAACCCTGCGGCGGACCCGCACGCCAGTATGGAGGGAGCACTACAGTGTGATGATGGCCACTGGTGCTGCGCGTCCGCGCCGAGCGACGATCCACGACGTCGCCGCGGAGGCCGGACTCTCCCGAGGCACCGTCTCCCGTGTAATCAACGGTGAGCGCTACGTCTCCGACGATGCTCGCGTCGCCGTCGAGGCCGCGATCGCCAAGGTCGGCTACGTTCGCAACACCGCCGCCCGCAACCTCAAGACCCAGCAGTCCCACGCGATCGGGCTCATCGTGCACGAGCCGCACTCCCTCTTCCTCGAGGACCCGGTCATCGGCGCGATCCTGCTCGGCACCAACGCGATCCTGTCTGAGGCCGACTACCAACTCGTCTCTCTCGTGATCGACTCCGATCGCGACAGCGACCGCGTCGCCGAGTACCTCAGTGGCGGCTTCGTCGACGGCGTCATCATCATCTCGGCCCGCTCGGGCGACCCCATCGCCCACGCCGTGGTCAGGCTCGGAATCCCCGCGGCGTTCGTCGGCCACCCGCCCGACATCGACGGCATCCCCTTCATCGGCATCGACAATTTTGCCGGCGCGAAGGCCATCACCGAGCGCCTGCTCGCCACCGGGCGCCGGCGGGTCGGCATGATCGCGAGCGCCCTCGACCGCGACTCCGGCCAAGACCGCCTGGCTGGCTTCCGGGCCGCACTCGGCGACGCCTTCGATTCGAATCTCGTCGTCGACTACCCGCTCTACTCGCACGGCACAGGGCTGAGCGGCATGCGCGAGCTGCTGAGCCGCGCACCCGACATCGACGGCGTCTTCGCGGCATCCGACTCGATCGCAGCGGGCGCCCTCGACGGCCTGCGCGAGGCCGGCCGGCGCGTGCCGGACGACGTCGGCATCGTCGGTTTCGATGACAGCGCCTGGGCGCTTCGCTGCCAGCCCACCCTGTCGACCGTGCGTCAGCCCGCCGACGCGCTCGGACGCCTCGCGGCCGAGCGGGTGCTCTCGCAGCTGCGCGGCGAGCAGGTGCCGGAATCCGGCACCCTCCTGCCCACCTCGATTGTCTGGCGCGACTCGGCCTGAGCCGTCCTACTCGGCAAACTCCCGAACCCAGTGTGCGAGGAACTCGGCTCCGGCCTCGTCGTGGATGAGGTCGCCCTGCGTGATCACCCGATACGGCTTGTCGGGGATGCCGTCGGCGGGGCGCACGTCGACGTGCGCGACGTCAAAACCGTTGGCGTGCAGGTGGTCCGCCATTCCGTAATCGCTGCGCGAGTCGCCGACGGTGCGCCAGTGGCTCGGGATCGGCCCGGAGTCAGCCAGGAGCAGCAGGGCGCGCTCCGCGCCGAGCGCCTTGCCGAGCGACACCCGTTCGATGTCGGTCGAGATCACGGTCGGCTCGATCCGAACGGACACCGGATGCGCGCTGGACCGGTCGCCGAGTTCGGCGCCGACACCGTTTCGCTCGAGCAGGTCGAAGGCATCCGCGGCGAACCGGTCCCGCTGCGGCAGGAACTCAGCCGGGGTGACATCCGTGCGCTGTTCGAGCGACACCATCGCGTGCTTGCCGTCGTCCCAGAACATCGTGTCGCTGTACCGGACGTCGAACAGGGCGCGCAGCTCGGCAACGATGCCGGTGGGCAGCGCGAGGCTCCGGTCGACCTGCACGCCGACAAAGTTGGTCATCGTGGCACCAAACCAGACGGCGCCCTTCTCGCACACCCCGAAGACCCGCGCATCCATAGCGAGGCCGGCCGCGAGCATCGGCTTCACGACCTGGTCGCGGATGAACACGTCGGAGCGCCCGGTGTTGAACACGACCGGGATGCCCTGGTTGGCGAGTGTCACGAGGTCCTTCGTAATCGTCTCGATCGCGATAGTGCGGGTGATGGGGCTCGCGATGGGGCCGTCGACGTCGAGCAGGAGTCCGAGGGGAGGGGTGGCGATAGTCACGGGCTCATTCTTTCAGTGCGCGTGGTCGACAATGTGACCATGGCCACGAAATCGACGCTCACCCAGCACTGGAACGCCACCTCGATCACGTTTCTCGTGCTCAGCATCCTCGGGCTCCTCGGCACTCTCGCCTTCAACGTGATCGCCGTAGCCTCGGGGCGCGACTTCGTCGGCGACTGGTTCGGCTCGGGCCCGGCTGTCGGATCGCTCGGGGTCGACCTGCTCATCGTCGCGATCGCCGGCAGTGTGCTCATCATCGTCGAAGCCCGGAGACTCGGGATGAAGCGGGCCTGGCTCTACATCGTGTTGTCGGCGGTGACCGCGTTCGCGTTCACCTTCCCGCTGTTCCTCGCAATGCGCGAGCGCCGCCTCGTCGCCCTGTCAATGGGTTGAGTCGGCCCCATCCGGGGGTGTTGCGTTGGGGACCATCGGCGGACTGCCCATGCAGCGCCGGGGGAAGGAGCGAGCAATGACAGCCACACCGACACCACCCACATCCACACCCAACGAGCAGTCGAAGCGACTGGGCCGCGAGACCGATCCCACACTCGTGCGCAACCAGCCGGCGCTGACCTCCTCGAGCGGTCTCGTCTGGATCATCGTGGGCGGGATCCTCGCCGTCACGGGCATCGCCGTTCTCGCCCCGCTCATCGGGCTGGGCCCTCCCGGTGTGGCGGTCGGCGGAATCGCCCTGCTCTCCGCGATCTACCTCGTCATGGTCGTCGTGCGGTTCACGACCGCGGGAGGCCGATTCCGTCTCGCCATCATGGCGACCTGCATGATCGCCATCGCCGTCGTCGGGCTCGCGACGGTCGGTTTGATCACCGCCGACGAGTGGAATGTGGTGCTCTGAACCGGTGTTGAGTGAGCCGGCGTTGTGTGAGCCGCGACGCGACGTGGACTGCGACGCACCGCGACACATGGATCCCGCGATAGTTATGCGGCTGACGTAGGCTCGCAGCTGCGGGGGGCCGTATCGACTCGTCGCGGACTTCGGGGGTCGAGCACGGTGGGCAAAGTCGTCGATGCGTTCGTGCGCCCCTTCATGAGGCTCGCCTACCTCACGGCCGCCACAAGCTGGTACGACCTTCCTCGCCCATCGGGATCGACGAGCACCCACGCATCCGGCAGCGACCCTCTGAGAGTGCTGCTCATCGGCTGCGGTCCCGCGGTCGGCTTCGGCGTGCTCACTCACGATCTTGCGCTGCCGGGAGGAATCGCCAGGCAGCTGTCCACCGAGACCGGCCGAGGAGTCGACGTCGACCTCATCGTCGACATCGAGCTCACCGCACGCGGAGCCTACCCACTGCTCGACGAAACAATGCTCGCGCGCTACGACGCCGTCATCGTGATGCTTGGCCTCTTCGACACCCTGAGTGTGGCCCCTGCAGCCCAGTGGCGAACCGATATGAGCGCACTGCTCACCCTGCTCGAATACGAGGGTGCGCCGCGCCTTTGGACGTTCGTGCTGTCAGTGCCCCCGATGCCCAAGATTGGGTTGCTACGTCTGCTGCCGGGCTGGATCGCGAACCGCCACGGGCGCACACTCAACGCCGAGCTGCCCCTCGCGTGTGAGGGGCATCCGCGAACGTCGCTCCTGCCCTTCCCCCGGCGCCGACCGCGGAGAAGTCGAGATTCCGGGGACCGGAGACCTACCGTGCCTGGGCGCGGGCGATCGTCGTTCCCATTGCGGCGGAGCTGACCCGCCCCGACAACGCGGCGCCGCCGGTCGACTGGGCGCAGGAAGAGGAGCGGATCCGCGCTCTCGACCGGCTCGAGATCCTCGACACAGACGCCGATGACCGATATACACGCGTCACCGACCTGGCCCAGAACATGTTCGGCACTGCCGCGGCGGCCATAACGTTCATCGACAGGGACCGCCAATGGTTCAAGGCCAGGTCCGGATTCGAGCTGTCGGAAACTCCGCGCGACATCGCCTTCTGCGACTACACGATCCGCGACGACAACGGCTTCGTCGTCCCGAACGCGATTCTCGATGAGCGGTTCACCGGCAACCCGTTCGTGACCGACGAGCACCACGTGCGCTTCTACGCCGGGCACCCCATCGTGAGCCCGGAGGGTCATCGGGTCGGCGCCTTCTGTGTCTACGACACGCGCCCCAGGGAGTTCTCCGAGGAGGACTCCGTCATGCTCCGGAATCTCGCCTTGCTGGTGCAGGACGAGCTCTGGGCCGACCGCCAAAAAGCAGCAGTACAGTAGCGCAAGCCCACTGCGTCGGGCCGCTCGAACTCTCCCTGCCGAGGGAGCAGCTCCACGACGAGATCCGCGTGAAGCGTGAAGCGATGGACGGACTGGAACCGCCGATCGCGATCGCGCAG
>JAJAZI010000358.1 GCA_026785785.1 Microbacteriaceae bacterium | reverse complement strand
GAATAGAGCTCGAAGGGGATCTCCTGCCCCAGCTCGCACGAGGCGTGCAGGGCGCGGGTGAGCGGGATGTCGCGCACGACCGGCACACGGTCCGTCTCGGCCTGTTCGCGGATGCGCGCGGCGATGATGCCAGCGCCCTTCGCGACGACGCGGGGGGCTGACTTGCCCGCCTCATAGTGCAGGGCGATCGCGAAGTGGGTCGGGTTGATGAGAACGACGTCGGCGGACGCGACAGCGGCGATCATGCGGTTGCGGCTCATGGCGAGCTGGCGGGATCGGCGCTGCGAGCGGATGAGCGGGTCGCCCTCGGAGCTTTTGTGCTCGTCCGTGACCTCCTTCTTGGTCATGCGCGTCTTCTTGCGGTTTCGGCGCAGCACGACGATGGCGTCGGCAATCGCGAGCACGACTCCGGCAAGCACGGCCGACCTCAGGAGCGATTCGGTGCCCGAGGCCGCTGCGGCGATGAGCGCTGGCACTGAGAGACCCCCCGCGCTGGTGAGCACGGGCATGAGGCCCTGCACCACGACGTAGAGCACCAACCCGACGACGGCGGTCTTGAGCAGCGCCTTGACCCCTCCCCAGATCGCCTGGCCGCCGAAGGTGTGGCCGGCTCCCTTCACGACATCAAACTGTTCGAACTTGCCGCGGAACTTCTTGAGGTGCACCCCGCCCTGCACGACGGCGGTGACGAGCACCACGATCGAGACGGCGGCGAGAAGCGGCGTGAGGGTCGCCGCGAGCGAGCCGCCGGCATCCGCCAGCGCCTGCACCGCGACGAGCGGGTCGGGGTCGAACATGAGGGCCTCGGCGGCGCCCAGCTGCGCCGTCGCCGCCGCGCCGCCGCGCTCGATTGTCAGGGGCATCATGAGGGCGGCGGTGCCGACGCCGGTCCACGCGGTGAGGTCCTGCGAGCGGGAGAGCTGGCCCTTCTCGCGCACCTCCTTCATGCGCTTCTCGGTCGCCTGCTCCGTGCGCTCTCCCGAATCGGAATCGCTCATGTCAGCTCACCGCCGTCAGGAGGCCGAAGGCGGTGTCCGCGAGCGAGCCGACAAGCTGCGGCAGCGCCACATAGACGAGCGTGACGAGCAGCACCACGAGCAGGATCTTGAGAGGGAAGCCGAGCGCGAAGGCATTGAGCGCCGGCGCGACCCGCGTGAGCAGGCCGAGTCCGGCATCCGCGAGGAACAGGACGATGATGAGCGGTCCGGCGATCTGCACAGCGGCGAGGAACATCTGGGTCACCGCGGCGGTCATCGCCTGAACCGGCTCGGCAAGGTCGATCCCGCCACCGACCGGCAAGGCGCCGAACGATCGCACGAGCCCGCCGATCATGAGCTGGTAGCCGTCGGATGCGAACAGCAGCGCGAGCGCCGTCATCTGGTAGAGCCTCGTGAACTGCGCGCCGTTGATCATCATCTGTGGGTCGAAGGCCTGGGCGAGCTGGAAGCCGCCGAAGAGGTCGATGAGGCTTCCCGCGGACTGCAGCGCCGAGAACACGATCATCACGAGGAAGCCGAGAATGGCCCCGATGACAACCTCGCTCAGCAGGGCAACGAAGAACGCGGCCGTGTCGAGCGAGACGTACCCCGCGCTCGCGCGCGGCGCGACGGCCAGTGCGAGGCCGAGCGCGAGCATGCCCTTGATGCGCAGCGGAATCGCACTGGAGGAGAACGGCGGCGCGATCACGAGGAAGGCGATCATGCGCACCCCCGCGAGCATGGTCGCCTCGATCCAGGGCAGGTTGAGCTCGATCTCCACCTCAGCCCCCGCCCAGCAGCGACGGAATGCGTTCGAACAGCGCCCTGGTGAACGACACCATCTCGGAGATCATCCAGTTGCCGCTGATGACGAGGGCGATGCCGACGGCGATGAGCTTCGGCACGAACGAGAGCGTGACCTCCTGGATCTGCGTGATCGATTGCAGCAGAGAGATCGCGAAGCCGACGACGAGGGCGGTGATGAGAATCGGGGCGGAGAGCTTCGCGGTGATCAGGAGGCCCTGCAGCCCGATGTCGAGAACGGCGTTCGGATCCATCTCATCCCCCCGAGTAACTGCGAATGAGCGAGGTGATGATGAGCCCCCACCCGTCGACGAGCACAAAGAGCAGAATCTTGAACGGCAGCGAGATCATCACGGGTGGCAGCATCATCATGCCCATCGACATGAGCGCGGCCGAGACGACGATATCGATTACGAGGAACGGAACGAAGATCACGAAGCCGATGATGAAGGCGGCCCGCAACTCGGAGATCATGAACGCGGGGATCAGGGTCAGCATCGACACGTCCTCGCGCGAGTCGGGGTTGGGCAGGTCGGCGGCGCGGGTCATCAGGGCGAGGTCTTCGCCACGCGTGTGGGCGAGCATGAATTCGCGCAGCGGGCCGGATGCCGCGTCGATCGCCGCCTGGAAGTCGATCGCTCCGTCGATGTAGGGCGCCACCCCGAGCTCGTTCACCTGGGTGAGCACGGGAGACATGATGAACAGCGACAGGAACAGGGCGAGCCCGGCGAGCACCTGGTTCGGCGGGATCGACGGCAGCGCGAGTGCGTTCCTCGTCATCGCGAGCACAACGAAGATCTTGGTGAACGAGGTCATCATGAGCAGCAGCGCGGGCGCCACTGAGAGCAGCGTGATGCCGAGCAGCGTGATCACCGACGACGAGGGCGCCCCATTGGGGCCGTTGATGTCGACGGAGAGCCCACCCGTGCCGTCGTCGGGGACGGCCGGGTCGATCGGCGCGGCGTGCCCGGCGGATGCCCCGGCGAGCGCCAGCGCGATGCCGAGCAGCACCGCGATCGCGACGAACGCGACGGGGCGGCCGGTCAGGCCGGTGAAAGGTCGGGGCGGCGCGGAGCCGTGGCCCGTCGCCGTCACCGGAACCGCCGCAGCGCCGCGGCGGTCTGCTTCCAGGCGGCAGGCGACAGGATGGAGCCGCCGAGCGGTGAGGCCGAGCGTGCGAAACTTGACAACACCGAGCCAGACAGCGCCGAGCCGAGCATCGATCCGCGCGGCACACTGTGGGCGGCCGTTCTCCCCGCGGGGTTGGAGCCGGCCGCCGCGACCGCGCCACTCATCGCGACCGCGAACTCCTCCTCGGGGGCCGGGGCCGGGGCATCCGCCTGGTGCAGCACGTTCACCTGCTGATCGGTGACTCCGAGCAGGAACCGCTGCCCGGCCACATCCACGATCACGACCGACGCCTTCTGCCCGACGTTCTGCCTTCCAACGACGGTGACAGGATTCGCGGCGATCCGTGCCCGCGCGCCGCGGTCGAGCCGCCGGCGCAGCACCCAGATCAGCCCGAGCACCACGGCGAG